>CAZRMA010000211.1:0-6664 GCA_964600655.1 uncultured Ignavibacteriaceae bacterium | reverse complement strand
GGGACTTTAATTCAATTGAAGATTTATGACATACTAGGAAATGAAATAGCAACCCTTGTTAATAAACAACAAACGCCAGGCAATTATGAAGTTGAATTTAATGCATCTAATCTGGCGAGTGGAATTTATTTTTATCGGTTAACTGCCGGATCATTTGTTAGTACTAAGAAAATGGTATTGATGAAATAGTTAGACTAACAAAAAGAAAATCATTTCATTCTCAGGGACAAGTAGTTGCTCGTCCCTTTGTTTTTATTCCTTTATTATAATTTATTGCAATTATGTTAATAGTTCTTACTATATTATTTCATGAGTTTGAGATTTATCAACCTTAAATATCCATGATATTTAACCTTGCATAAGTTATTGAAATACATAATCTTTACAATTAAAAAAATATGCGGAAAATTATTTTAATTGTTTTTGTCTGTCTCTTCACTTCGCTTTCATTTGGACAAAGAAATTTTAAAAGGCCCCGTAATACGCCTTTTCAAACATTTTATTCTGAAATCAATATACTTCCATCAGATTCACTTTATGTAGTTTACTTCTCATATAGAATTCCTTACAATAGAATTGTGTTTGAAAAAGACGGCAGCATTTATAAAGCTGGTTATAGCCTTTCGGTAGAAGTTGTTGATTCCAATTCAAATTTTGTTGCCCGGCAATTAGACGAGAAAAGAATAAAAGTTAATAGCTTTGAAGAAACAAACAGCGATAATCTGTATGCCGAAGGGTTAATTAATTTTAAAATTAAAAAAGGCAATTATAACTTAATCCCTATATTCACGGATATTAATTCCAACATCGAAATGAAAACACGTGAAATTTCTTTGTATCCTAATAAATTTTCTTCCAAAAATTTCAATCATCCTTTAATAGTTAATTCAAAAAAATATTTATGTAACGGAAATGAAAATTATGAATTAACAAATTTTGGCGGAAGCATTCCTTTTGATGAAAACAGCTACGATATTATTATTCCTGTGAGCGATACTAGTATATCAAAATTGAAAGTTGTTATGCTTAATAATAACGACACGGTATCCGTTTCAGAAATAAGTGAAAGTTTTTATTCCTCTTTATTTATTAGTTTTTGTAATGATAGAATTACTTTGGATAATAGTAACGGCAGTTATCAAACGAAAAATTTTTTATTACAAAATTTCAGTAATAAATTATTTGAAGGTGATTTGACGTTAATCGTGTCAAATGAAAAAGATCAAAAATCAAAAAAGGTTTTTAATTTAAATGTGAGATGGTTTAACAAACCTGTTTCTTTAATGGATCCTGAATTTGCCATAAAAGCATTAAAATATGCTGACAACGAAATTGTAATCGATAAAATGCTGGATGCAAAGGACGATGATTATCCAAAAGTTCTGTTTAAATATTGGACTAATAATGATCCGACACCAAATACCGCTTATAATCCTTTGATGAAAGAGTATTACACAAGAGTTGATTATGCAGCAAAAAATTTCTCCACTATCAATGGTAAAAGCGGGGTTAATACTGACAGAGGAAAAATATTTATTCAATTTGGCAAACCGCAAAAGATTGATAGAGCCTCTAATGAAAAAGGAAAGATTGTTGAAACCTGGTTATATGAAAATCCCAAGCGAAAATTTATCTTCACCGATCTTACAGGCACCGGAAATTTTCTATTACAAGAAAATTGAGCTATGAGTAAATTTATATTTACTTGCGGCGATGTTAACGGTATCGGTCCCGAAATAGTTATCAAATCATTAAACAGGATAGCGAAGGGGAAAAGCAGAAATCAATTTATCTTTATTTGCCCAGAAAATATTTTTATTGAAGCCTCAAAAACTGCAAAACCGAAATTCGATTACGAATTTTCAAATTCTATAGAGAATTACAATTCAAAAAAAGTGGTAATTATCCCGTTAAAAAAAGCAAAGCAAAAATGGGGAAGTCCTTCAAAAGAAGCCGGTTTAACTGCATACAATTCCATTAAATTATCTTTTGAACTTCTTATTGATAAAAAAGCGGATGCTGTCATTACCGCACCCATTTCCAAAACAAGTATTAATCTTGCCGGGATTAATTTTCCCGGACACACAGAAATGTATGCTGATTGGTGTAGAAAGAAAATCGGAAATAGGAAAAAACTCGATTTTGCAATGATGTTTCTTTCAAAAAAAACGAATGCTGCTTTAATAACAATTCATAATCCCATAAAAAGTATTTCTTCATTGCTAAATAAAGAATTGCTCACCAATAAATTGAATGTAATTATCAATTCTCTGAAATATGATTTAAATGTAAAATCACCTAAAATTGCTGTACTTGGGCTAAACCCGCATGCCGGTGAAAACGGACTGATTGGCAATGAAGAAAAAAATATTATTACACCTGTGATAAAAAAACTTCAGAGTCATGTTGAAGTAAAAGGGCCCTTCGTTCCAGATGCTTTCTTCGCAAATCATTCTTATAAAAAATTTGATATTGTAGTAGGAATGTATCACGACCAAGTTCTAATTCCTTTTAAGATGCTTAATTTTTCTTCCGGCGTTAATTTTACGGCGGGACTTCCAATTGTTAGAACATCACCTGATCATGGGACTGCTTTTGACATAGCAGGCAAAAATTTAGCAGATGAATTCAGTATATTAGAAGCATATTATTACGCCGATAAAATTGTAAAAAACAGAATTGCAAATGCAAAGCAAACATCACATTAAAAGTTATAATGAAGTTGCTTCTATATACGATTACTTAATGAAGAGTGTGGACTATAAATATTGGTCCGATTATATATATTCAATTACAAAAAAACAGATCAAATCAAATTCAAATGTATTAGAACTTGCAGCAGGGAATTGTACCTTCTCTAAATATTTTATTAAACGCTATCCGAAACTTGTGGTTACCGATCTTTCCTTAAGAATGCTTCAGCACAAAATTCAAAATAATATTCCAAAGGTTTGCTGCAGCATGATTGATTTACCATTTAAAATTAAATTTAATTTAATCTTTTCAACTTTTGACAGTGTTAATTATATCTTAACTGAAAAAGATTTAGTAAAATATTTTAAAGTGCTAAATTATTATTTAACTGATGATGGAATTTGCACTTTTGATGTAAGTCTTGAAAATAATAGTTTTAAGCATTTAAGATATTCTTATAGAAAGGGAGTATACCAGAAGGTTCATTTTGAACAGAGAAGCGAATACAATGAAAAATCGAGAATCCATAAAAATAGTTTTGAAATTAACAAAGATGGAACGATCTTTAAAGAAGTACATAAGCAAAAAATATATCCATTCGAAACTTATTTTGATCTGCTTGATGTGTCCGGTTTATACGTGGAAAATTGTTACGAAGCCTTCTCTTTCGAAAACGGTAAAAGTAGTTCAGATAGGGTTCAATTCATTGTTAAAAAAAAATAAATTAATATGCTGTCAATAAACAATGTAGATTATAGTTATCCAAACCAAAATGTTTTTACGAATTTAAATTTAGAATTGAATTCCGGTGAGTTCAGTTTTCTAATCGGTAAAAGCGGATCGGGTAAAAGCACACTTCTGCAAATGATATACATGAACATTTTACCTTCGTTAGGTTATGTGCAATTTGATAAATATAATTCTAAAACGATTAAACCGAATGAGCTTCCGGAACTAAGAAGAAAACTTGGAATTATATTCCAGGATTTTAAGCTGCTTAGAGATAGAAGTATTTTCGATAATGTTGCATTTGTTCTTGAAGTGCTAAATGCACCATCCAAAGAAATTAAAAGAAGAGTAAATAATGCTTTAACTGATGTCGGACTTGTACACAGGAAAAACGGTATGCCTGATGAGTTATCTGGCGGAGAAAAGCAGCGGGTAGCAATCGCCAGGGCGCTGGTCAATGAACCGGTTTTAATATTAGCTGATGAACCCACAGGTAATTTGGATCCTGAAACATCCAAAGAGATTTTGGAGATATTGTTAAAAATAAATGCAAGGGGTACTGCAATTCTATTTGCTACGCATAACTACGATATAGTTAAACGGTATAAAGCCAAAATATATAAAATACAGGATGGCAAAGCGCTTAAAGCTGTGCTTAAGCAGAAAGTGTAATGTTATTGCCCAGTTTTTCTTTCAATACAGCCAATATGTCTTCTGTAACTTTTTCGACTGTGTTTAAAGCATTTATACGAATTACTTTATTTTTTTCTTCAAAAAATTTTACAACCGGCCTTGTTTCGGTTGCATAAATCTCTAATCTTCTCCTAATCACTTCTTCTTTATCATCTTGCCTCTGATAAAAACTGTTTTCCGAACCACAGTTCGGACACTTGCTGCTATCTTTGATATCATTAAAATTAAAAATACTATGGCAGACTTTGCACGCTCTTCTATTTGTAAGCCTTTTTACAATCTCATCTTCATTAGCTTTTAAAATCACCAAGTATAAATCCGGTAATTTCAATTCTGTTAATAACTTTTCAAACTCTTCTACTTGAGTTATTGTCCTTGGAAAGCCATCCAGAATAAAGCCATTCTTGCTTTTAGGCTGAGTAATAGCGTCTTTAATTATACCAAGCATAATATCGTCATGAACCAACTCACCCGCATCAATTGTTTTTTTTGCCTGTATACCAAGCGGAGTTTGATTTTTAACCGCCGCACGCAGAATATCTCCAGTTGAAATATGCGGGATGTTAAGTTTTGTAGATAAGATTTTAGCTTGTGTGCCTTTGCCTACCCCTGGGGAACCGAACAAAATGAAACGCATTAAATTTCCATTTTTTTGTTTACAAATTATTACTAATAACTCTTTTAATCAAGTTCAGTTTAAAGTTTGTATTCAAAGTGTTTATTGGAGATAAAAGCCTTGAAGCTGTTATTTCTTTTTTTTTCTAAGCTTTGTAAAAAATAGTTTTAGCAGTTGTTTACTTTCTTCAGCTAATATTCCCGAATATGTTTTAATCTTATGATTGGTTTTGCTTTCTTCCGCAAGATTATAAATAGATCCGCATGCACCAAATTTAGGATCAAGAGCAGAAAAGTATATGTGCCGAATTCTACTTGCTAATAATGCACCGGTACACATTATACATGGTTCAAGTGTTACATAAATATCACATTCATTTAAATTCCAATTTCCTAAATTATTTGAAGCAGCAGTTATTGCAATCATTTCTGCATGCGCAGTAGCGTCATTCAGCTTTTCGACTTGATTGTGCCCTTTACCTATGATTTTATTTTGATGTACGACAACCGCACCAATTGGAATTTCATCTTCTTCAAAGGCTTGTTCTGCTTCCTGCAAAGCAGCATACATAAATCGGTATGTGTCTTCGTTAAACATCTGAGCTAACCAAAACTTATGGAATTATTAAATAGGGTTTGAAAATAGTCATAAGTCAAAATTCAAATGTTTTATTTTGACTTTTGATCTTTGAAATTTGACTTAGATTAGTACGCCCGGAAGGATTCGAACCCTCAACCCTTTGATCCGAAGTCAAATGCTCTGTCCAGTTGAGCTACGGGCGCATAAGTACTTTTAATTTTAATTATACAAATCTAAAGTTTTATTATTTCAAATTAAAGTAAGATGGCACAAAGCTATGCTTTTATAAATGTAACTATATTTCCTAAGTCCATTTCACCAGTTCAAGAGGATAAACTTCAAAATTAAAAAAAATATTCTAATATCGTGGTTACAAATGATAAGTATGATTACTTAGGTTATTTTAAAAGTAGGAAAATGACAAATTACTTACCATAATGGCAGAAGTTTCTTGATAGCATAGTGTAATTATATTAATTTATTCTCCTAATATTGAGGAGGATAAGATGCCTGTAACTAAAAAAGGAATTCGTCTTGAATTGGATCAATTAATTCATAGGTTTTTATTCATTAGAATGTTGGATGATGAACGTAAAATAATTTCTTTGTGGCAAATAAGTAAACCAGAAGGTGTCGAAACCCTTAATGAAGGAGCTTCTTTTTTTAGCTTAGTCGATAGGGCATTTAATCAATTAATTGTCATAGAACTTTGTAAAATAATAAAAGGCGAAACATCATTATGCAAGTGGTTAAATAGGGCTAAAAGTAATTGTAGAGACATTGAGCCTTCTACAGCCAATTACGACACTGGAGAAAGAATTATTATTCAACCCAGAGAATATAACGCTATAGTAGATAGTAACCTTGCACAACTCGAGATGCATTTTGAAACTATCACAAACCTATTTGCAAGAAGGAACAAAGTGTACGCCCATATGGATAAAGAATTTCTTGAAAATCCAGACGAACACTTTTCAAGATATCCATTAAATTCATTGATGATAGATGAATTAATGAATACAATAAGCGATATACTTAGAGAACAAGGGGTTTATATGCTTGAATCTGATATTGATACTACAACAGTTTATACTGTTCACAATCTTGAAAGGGTATTGCAATTTGTTCGAGGCTTTTATAGAGCACAGCACGATAAAGAACTTCAAGATAAAGGAATTTATATAATGAGATATAAATGGGACGAGGTTAGAAAACCCACCGGACAATAAATTCAAAAGTTTGATCAATTTCCCTATCTGAATTAAATATTAATAGTTAATAAAAAATCATTCATTAAAAGCATGAAATTAGAATTCAGGCAAATATTAGCTATTTCCAGGCAGTATAAAATCT
>CAZRMA010000210.1:0-6774 GCA_964600655.1 uncultured Ignavibacteriaceae bacterium | reverse complement strand
AGCTGTATAAAAGACTTATCTCTAGATCAATGGTTAATCCTTCTTTTGAAGGCACTGTCATTACTTCTTTAATTTCTTGTGTACGTGCGTCAAACTTTACAACGTTAGCAAGTGGATTTACAAGATTGACTCCGGGTTTTAAAGTATAGTCACTTACCGTTCCGAAAAAATCTATTACACCAACATGCCCGGCCGGAATTATTGTCCAGCATTGGAAAACAGCAATAATGAGTGCTATAACAACACCAATTAATGCATAAGTTGATTCAGCTTTATTCGATCTTTTTTTTGCATTAAAATAAACCACTCCGGCAATTATTGCCGCAAGTATAGCTATAATGAATAACATTATAATCCTCCCTTAAATTTTGTTGAAGTAAAAATAAATTTATTATTGAAGAACCAAGCGATATGAGAATTAAAGGTACTAAATTATTTATATTTAATGAAAGTAATATCAACGATTTAAGTGTGATATTGAAATTTTAAAGTCAAATTGTGAGATGGTAACAACGCTATTTAATTAAATGTATATATAATTGTTAATGATTTTTTTAACTTTACCATTATCATCTTAAAACTAATTATTTATGTAACTGAGGACCCCGTGAAATCAATTTTATTTTTATCTTTATTTAGCTTATTCATTTGGGGAGGATGTAGTAAAGAAAACAGTAACAATGATTTAGATAAATCAGATCAAGAAAATGTGAGGGCCGAAGACACTGATACTACCGCCCAAATATTTCAAGGAATTTACTTTTCGGGATCGCAGCTGCGAAAGCTTCACTTATGTGACAGGAAAGAAGACTTATGGGTTGTCGATAGCACAAACGGAACTCTAGATGAACAATATTACAATTTAAAATTAAGCCCTCTTCAGCCTGCTTATGTTGAATTGGAGGGCGAAATATCCCCAACAGAAGATTCTACAATTGCAAAAAAATATAAAAATACTTTTTTTGTCTATTGGGTAGATTTGGTGGAAAAATTTAAAAACCAAATTAACTGTCCGGATTACGAATTAATGTTTATGGGGCAAGGACAAGAGCCGCCCTGGCAAATCACCATTAGTAAAAATGAAATCGTTTTTCGTTTAGGTTATGGAAACGATAAAACAATTTATCCTTATCACGATCCAGTTATAGATAAAGAGACAAAAACATTTAAATCATCCTTATCAGATGTTTTAGGTGAGAACTCAATTACAATAATTGTTACTGCATCACAATGCTTCGATGTAATGACAGGAGACAAATATAACTATTCAGTACAGGTTGTTAATGATGAAAAAATTTATTTCGGCTGCGGAGAGGATATGACAGCCAAGCTTAGATAATTTTTTATTTTTATAAAAAAAACTCTTTAATTTTTTTCTTTCCGAAAATTCAAGAAATATTATAAAATGATTCTTACCTTGATATTCAAAATATTATTAATAACATTTTCACATAATTCTTTACTGAGGTACAATGAAAATTAAACTCGTATTATTACTATATATTTTATTTTTATCTCAAGGCTTAACCGAAGCGGCACGAGTCAAGAATTTTAACGAGCCTGTAAATCTCCCTGGATTTAATGTTAGTCCATATTATGACGAGCAAGTTATAACTTTTTATTTTTCACCTGAAGTTAGAATACAAATAAATGCGCCAGCACCAAATTATTTCAACCCAAACTTGCCCGTGGGACTTGCATTGTTCGCTCTACCGAACGGCAACACAATTGAACAAACTGTTGGTAAAATATTAGAGACGGGAGATGATTGGCATTACGACATTCAGCATATTGGCGCACAGACAAGATTTTTACGTCAAACTGTAACTGAATATAATTTAGTAACTGTTTACCTTGAGGCTGCGCAGAAGAGCTGGCCGACATGGAGCAGTAAATATCCTAATCATGCAGAATTAATTAAAAAAATTGTTGAATATCTTAAATCGTTATTCAGTAATTATAATCCATTTGTGGTTCTTACAGGACACAGCGGCGGCGGACGTTTTACTTTCAGCTTTTTGGATGGCTTTAATGAAATTCCCGATTATGTAAAGCGAATTTCTTTTCTCGACAGTGACTATGGATACGAAACTACTTACGGAAGTAAAATTGTTCAATGGTTAAATGCTTCAGAAGATAATTATTTAAGTGTGATTGCTTATAATGATAGTGTTGCTTTGTACAACGGCAATCCGATTGTTTCTCCCACAGGTGGAACATGGTACAGAAGCAAGTTAATGAAATCATATTTATCAAATTATTTTACTTTCACTGATGAAGAAGACAGCTCTTTCATTAGATACACTGCGCTTAACGGAAGAATCAAATTTATTTTAAAGAAAAATCCGTTACGTCAAATTCTTCACACCGTTCAAGTTGAAAGAAACGGATTCATTCAAGGAATGGTTTCCGGAACACAGCATGAAAATGAAGGATATGATTATTACGGCGCTAGAGCTTATTCACAATGGATTCAAATAGATGTTAATTATCCTCAGCCATTAACAATTCCGCCCCGTGCATCTAATGCAAAGTCAGGCTCGGAGTTTATGCAGTATGTAAGAAACATGACTTTTGCAGATAGAGAAACAGAAATTTATAATGAAATATCAACCGGAAATATTCCTAATTATTTAAGAAAATTGAAAACGGTTGAAACCAACTTTAATGATGCTAATGGCGTTTCACATTCAGTTAAATATGAAGTAATGCCAGATTACCTTGCAATTGGTTCCGATAGTGATTTCTGTAGAATTCCAACCGGGCCAATTACCGCACAAAGGCTTGCAGATTTATTTGGCGCTGTTATGCCAACAAGAAAGCTTGTTGATAATATTTATACCAATTGCGAAATAAAACTTGAACCGGTTACATATACTCCAGTAGGAAATCAAAATGAGTTAGTTTCAAAATTCATTGAACATAATTCCGCAATTCAACAGCAATTTATAAATGCGGGTGGAATTTTAGGCCAGTTAACAGGAGGAATAAAAAAAGATGTTGTCCTGAGTAATAAAATTATTGATCCCACAAGACCCAATCATGTTGTAATTTATGGATGGCATCAGCTTAATGGACAGCCGATTCAACCATTGACAAATATTCATATCAACACGTATACCGATTATAGCCATGGTATAAGATTTTTAAATTCAGAAATCACTCTAGATGGTGTGATTAAAAACATTCAGGACATTCTAACCGATCCGGCTATGTATAAAATTTTAAGTGATGAAGACGGAGTAATGGTTCAACCAACTTATATTTCTTCAAATACATTCGCTCCTTCACGACCAAAATCTTTCGGGATAAAAACTGAAAGTGAAAATGAAATAAGAGTTATGATTAAACAAGTTGCTAATGTCGAAAGTTACCAGGTTTCATTAAGCAAAAACGGAATAGACTTTAAGCCTCCATTCAGCTCAAGCACAAATAATTTTGTGATCGGTAACCTTCCGGCAGACTCAATTGTTTATGTTAAAATTGCGGCGGTTAACGCTTACGGAACTTCTCCTGAATCAGAAGTGCTGGCAGGTGTGCCCACAAATATTACGCCCGAAGTGATTATTATAAACGGATTTGATAGAGGTTCAACTGGGAATACATATAATTTTATAAGACAGCATGGAAGTGCTTTCTTAAATAATGGAGTTGCATTTGAGTCGGCTACCAATGATGGAGTAATCGATAGCTCATTCAATTTAAATGATTACAATCTTGCTGATTATATTTTAGGTGAAGAAAGTACGGCGGATGAAACTTATAGTTCAAATGAACAAGAGATTATAAAAAGTTATTTAAGGAAGGGCGGAAACCTTTTTGTCTCCGGCAGTGAAATCGCTTGGGACCTTGATTATAAGGGTTCTGCGTCAGATAAAGATTTTATTTGGAATTATTTAAAGATGAAATATATTGAAGACGCTCCGGGCAATTCTCCAGGCGCTCATTATCAAGTAAGTTCTCAGTCTAATTCTATTTTTGACGGTATAAACTCATTTTATTTTGATAACGGTACTCATGGGACTATAAATGTAAAATATCCGGATGTTATTAAAGGAATTAGCGGCGGAGAAGGATGTTTGTTATATACGGGATTTGACAGTTCATATGGTTCAGCTGGAATTTATTTTAGCGGACTTTTTAACGGCGGAATAGTTGAAGGCAAAGTTGTTTCATTAGGGTTTCCATTTGAAACAGTTTATCCCGAATCAATAAGCAATGAGCTTATGAAAAAGCTCATGTTTTTTTTTGGAATAGCCACGCAAGTGATTGATAAAAACAATACTGATTCCCCAAGCGATTTTAAGCTCTATCAGAATTATCCTAATCCGTTTAACCCCACCACAAAAATAAAATATTCAATCCCATCTGTACAGACGCATAGCGATGCGTCTGTACAACTTAAAGTATATGATATTCTCGGCAGAGAAGTCGCAACATTAGTCAATGAAGTACAACTAGCCGGTAATTATGAGATTGAGTTTAATTCGACGGAAACGAACAGCCACACAACTCTACCGAGCGGAGTATATTTCTATAAATTAGATGCAGGAAGTTTTCATCAAATAAAAAAAATGATTCTTCTTAAATAAGCCTATCCCTCAGTGCGAATAAATAGATTGAATATCTTTTTACTTTATGATATAATACTGCAAAAAGAATATTTAATAATAATTCTTCCCGGAGTTTTCAATCTTAAAAATTTTTATTTTAATATTATTATCTTTTTTCATTACCAATCAACTCTATTCACAATACTCTAACATAAGAGTAAGTGATGATGAAAGTAATGATCCTGAAGAGGTAACAATTGCCATAAATCCCATCAACCCAAGCCTAATGGCAGCGGGTGCAAATATTACATACGCATACAATTCATCTGATGAAGGTAAAACCTGGACTCAAAAAAACTTATCTTCAATATTTGGTGTATGGGGAGATCCATGCGTTTTATATGATGGCCTTGGTAATTTATATTTTGCACATTTGTCTTACCCGATGACCGATGGTTATTGGATTGACAGGATAGTCGTTCAAAAGTCAACTGATAATGGCTTAACATGGAGTGATGGTATCGGGATTGGATATACCGTCCCTAAAAATCAAGATAAGGAATGGATGGCCGTTGATCTTTCAAGTGATCTTTATAAAAATAATTTATACATAAGCTGGACTGAATTCGATTCTTACGGAAGCACAGATCCCCAAGATAGTTCACGTATACTTTTTTCACGATCTGTTGATCAAGGAGAGAGTTGGAGTGCCCCAGTTAAAGTAAGTGATGTCAGTGGAAACTGCATTGATGATGATAGTACCGATGAAGGGGCGGTACCAACAGTTGGTCCTAATGGGGAAATTTATTTAAGCTGGGCTAATGCTTCAGGAATTGTATTTGATAAATCAACTGATGGCGGTGTAACATTCGGTAAAGATGTGTTTGTAACATCTCAGCCCGGCGGATGGGCTTTTGATATTCCTGGAGTTTCCCGCTGCAATGGACTTCCTATCACTGCCTGCGATACTAGTCATTCTAAGTTTAGAGGGAATATTTATATCAACTGGTCCGATCAAAGGGATGGTATTTCAAACACTGATGTATTCATAATAAAATCCACAGATGGTGGAAAATCCTGGGGAAATGTTGTTAAAATAAATGATGATAAAACCGAACGGCATCAATTTTTTACATGGATGACTATCGATCAAACAAACGGAAATATTTACGTAGTTTTTTATGATAGAAGAAATACTACAGGGACAGAAACTGATGTATACGTTGCAAGATCAAAAGATGGTGGAGATACATTTGAAAACTTTAAAGTAAGCGAGTCTTCATTCACTCCAACAGATAATGTTTTCTTTGGAGATTATACAAACATTGCAGCCTACAAAAATAAAATTTACCCTATATGGATGAGATTGGATGGAAGTAATTTAAGTATATGGACAACACAAATTAATGATTCAACAATCTCAGAAGCTCCTGAAAATAAAATATCTATTAAAGGATTTTCATTGTTTCAAAATTATCCCAATCCATTCAATCCATCCACAACAATAAGCTGGCAGTCACCAATTAGCAGTTGGCAAACCCTAAAAGTTTACGATGTATTAGGTAACGAAATTGCAACACTTGTGAATGAATACAAACAGGCGGGAACTCACGAAGTTGAATTTGACACAAATGTTGGAACGAATAATTATTCGCAATTACCAAGTGGTGTTTATTTCTATCAGCTTCAAATAGGGAATTATATCCGAACCAAGAAGATGATGCTTTTGAAATAAGGCCTATATAAAACCTTCGAGGTTTTTAAATAGTTACTAACCATATTTTAAGAAGAAAAAAATTATTTGAGGAAACCTCGAAGGTTTGAGGTGCACTACATTTTATACTTCCACAATTAAATAATTCAAATCCGTTTTCATTATATTTAATACACAAATATTTTAAGCGTATAATATGTTGTGTCCTGCTTGTGGAGATCATTTAATAATTTTAGAACTTGATCAAGTTGAAATTGATCATTGTTCATCATGCGGCGGAATTTGGCTTGATGCCGGAGAATTAGAATTGCTGCTTGAAGATTCAGTTGGGAAAGATGAATTACTCACTTCATTAAGTAGGGAAGCCGACACAGATGAGAAAAGAATTAAATGCCCAATCTGCAGAAAAAAAATGAATAAAGTTTTGATTGAAAGTTCGGAAACAATTATTATAGACAAATGCGAACGAAACGATGGTTTATGGTTTGATGAAGGCGAACTTGAAAA
>CAZRMA010000209.1:0-6804 GCA_964600655.1 uncultured Ignavibacteriaceae bacterium | reverse complement strand
TCTGCACAATATTTTTTAATTCTCTTACATTTCCCGGCCATCTGTAATTGATTAAAAACTTCATTGCTTCCGGTGCGAATGAGGGTTTTTCTTTTCCCATATCAAGGCTATAAATTGACATAAAATGATCTATTAAAATCGGGATATCCGTTTTTCTATCCATTAATTCACTTACATAAATCGGGACAACATTTAACCTATAATAAAGATCTTCTCTAAATCTTTTTGATTTAACTTCCTCTTCAATATTTTTATTAGTAGCAGCAAGCACCCTAACATCTACTTTAATTTTTTCCGTTCTTCCTATCTTCTCAATTTCACCTTCTTGAATTACCCTTAATAATTTTACTTGTGCTGATAAAGGCAGTTCAGTAATTTCATCTAAAAAAATTGTACCGTTATCGGCAATTTCAAATAAGCCTAGCTTCTTTTTATCAGCACCGGTAAATGCTCCTTTTTCATATCCGAATAATTCGCTTTCAACAAGATCATGCGGAAGACTTCCGCAATTAATAGGGACAAAATTTTCCAACTTCCTTGGGCCCTGATAATGAATATTATAAGCTACTAATTCTTTCCCGGTTCCCGAGGCACCTCTAATTAAAATATTAATATTGCTTTGAGAATACTTTTTAATATTCTCTTTTAAGTTAACTATAATGGGGGATTCGCCCACCATTTTTCGTTGATTTAAAACATCTTCAACATTTTTAATTAGCTTCTGATTTGATCGAAGCTTATCTCTTTCCATAACACATTTTTCATAAGCATTAAAAACACTAATAATAAAATCCGTCGGCTGATAAATATAGTCCTCAATATCTCCGGGGTATTTGGTGCAATACCAATAGGCTCCTGCTTTAATCAATTTATTTGCAAAATTAAAATCAGTAATGTTAATCGTCATCTTAGTAATAACAATTATTTGTATCGAAGAATCAATTTCTTTTATTTCCTGGATAAGATTTTCGCCCATAATTCCGCCGGCAATTTGAAAATCCATTATAACAATATCGAACTTGAATTTGTTTTTAGATTTCTCTAAAACTTTTAACGCAGCGTTTCCGTCTGAAAATATTTCTGCAACATTTATTCTATCAGAAAAAGGCTGAATTGTCTTTAATACACGGTTAACGTCAAATTCTTCATCCTCAATTAATAAAACTTGAATCGTATTGTACATTATAACTTTCTTGATTATTGATGTTTGATTGTAATAGTAAATATTGAGCCGCCTTCATCTAAATTTCCGGCATCAATTTGCCAGTCGCATCTTTTACAAATTTCATAGGAAATATAACATCCATAACCTGAATTTTGAATTTCGGTATTTTTTGATGTTACATTTTCTTGAAATAATTTTTTTAGACCATATTCATTCTTATTTAGAAATTCCTCCGATATTCCCTGTCCGTTATCGATTATTGTTATTACAGATTCATTTTTTTCAGGAAAAAATTTTGTTCTTATTGTTATTACAAGTTTAAATTTTCGTCCATGCTCTATTGAGTTTTGAATTAATGGTTCGAGAATTTCCCAAACAACAAACTCGTTTATATGAACTACCGGCAAATATTCGTCCAAATCAAGTCTGATATCATACGAACCGCTTTTCTTTGAAGTTCTTAAAAATATATTGTCCACTAAAAACATTATAAGCTCATTTATATTCGTATTATATATCATGTTGCGTATGGTTTGAATCGGCGGATCATACCATTTCATATCATAGATAACTCTTGAAATAAAGTTGGCATATTTGGTAACCTTATATTTTATTTCATTAATATTTTCCGCGGTAAGCAGCTGCAAATCGCCTTTAATAAAACCCATTACCTTTTCAGCTTTATGATGTGTGTGGTAAATTCTTTTTGTAAAAACTAATTCTTTATCATAATTAATTTTTTTCTTTAGATTATTTTCATGCTCAGCAAATAAAAGTTTTTGTGCTTCATCTCTTTCTCGAACTGTGTATGAAGAAATAAAATACATTGCCAGCAAACCAAGAGAAATTAGTGATAAATAAATAACTGAAGTCTCATCGTAGTTAGAAACAATCTGACTGGTTAAGAATGTAAAATCGGGGGTATTTTTAATATAAACAGCACCAATGTATTCGCCTCTTAAAACAAAGGGAACAAAAGTGTTGAAGGTATTTTTTGCCGTAACAATACTATGAATTTGTTCAGTAGAACTTATTTGATGTTCGATATTTTTATAGAGACTTACTGCCTCAATATGTGCCGATTGATTAGCTGCATATTTATAAGAGTTCGAAAATAAAAATCTATATAAATCCTTGCCCTCATCAATTGCATATATTTTATTGTCGCGTTTAATTAGAATACACATTTCATCTATGTTATGCTGCAGAACCTGCTGGCTGAAAATGATATTGAAGGATTGAATAATTCTTTGTGATTCTTCTTCAGTTACTTCTCTTTTAGGATTAAGAGTCTCAAGTATCAATTCGATGGAAGTCGTGGTTAAGTTGGCTAATTTCTCAGCAGAATCTTTTTGATACCAATTTTGAGTGTTATCCAAAAAGCTTTTTATGGATGATTTATTTATTAAAGATACTAGTAATTGAAAAGAAAAAATTATCACAAACAAAACCGTTAGATGCCTGAATTGAAAGTGGTACTCTTTAACTTTTTCAAAAATTTTTTTCTTGCTCATAATTTTAATTGTTTTTACTTAATTAAAATAGTTTGTGAATTTGCTTTTTCTGTGGCTCTGGTCAAGGCTTCGTCAACACTTAATTCCTGTTTAATTGCAAGGTGGAGATAGTATGAAAGTACATCCGATATGTTAGTATAATTTGTTAAGAACGGGCGATGGAACCCTTGCCCCAATAATTTTTGATAAAACTTTAAATTTGGAAACCGGTTTACATACTCAGTATCAGCGTAAATCTTGGTGTTGATGGGAAGATATCCGCCTTCTTCATATAAAATTTTTTGTGCTTCTTCGCTAATTAAAAATTTAACGAAAGTAATTGCTTCCGGAATATTTTGTGAAAATTTAGAAACCATTAAATTCCAGCCGCCGAAAACAGAACTTTTTTCTGCTCCCTTAAAATGTGGAGTAGGCGCAATGCCCAGATTTTCATATGCATCAATATTATCGTAAAGGCTTTTATGCAGATTTAAAAAACTTGACCAACCTCTGAGAAAGATTCCTTTATGCTCCATAAAATAGTAATAGCTATCATTCTCTTTAAACTGGATAACTTCTTTAGGCGAGGCTTTATATTTGTTAACCAAGTCAACCAGCAGCTGCAATGATTTTTTTGCTTCCGGTGTTACAACAAAAAGCGAATCATCTTTAATGATGGATTTATTTTGATTCTTCAACAACTCGCAGTAATTGCAAATTAATCCTTCAAAATCATCTGCTTGAAAAATAAAGAAAGGCCTGCCGCTGTTTTTCAATCGTTCATTTAAACTTAAAAAATCCTGCCAGGTTATTGAATTATCTAATTTCTTTTTAATGGAAACATAATCCGGCAGTTGCTTTAGATACTCCTTGTTATAAAACAATACCGATAAATCAATATAAAGAGGAATTGCCACTATGGTGTCATTATAAATACACGATTCCATAGCATATTTTAAAAGCGATTTTTTTTGCTCATCATTTAAAGTTTTATCAAGCGGGATAACCCATTTTGCAAATCGCGGCACCCAAATTTGATCAACACTAAAAACATCTATTCTCTCACTTTTACTTCGCAGGTAACGGGCAAGCAGCTCTTTTCTTTCATTAGTACTGAACTTTTCAAACGGCAGATTAATAGCTACAACTTTTATTTGCCCTTTATATTTTTCATTAAACTTTTCAATTACTTTTCTATGTGCCGAAGAAATATTATCTGCAAAATATATTTTCTTTTCGAGATTTGAAGTTGAATGTTTTGAAGAGAGCGGGGAAAGAATGAAGCTGATAAAAATAAGCACCAAAATTAAAAATGAACTTAGCCCGATATAAAAAAGTTTTTCATATTTCATTCAGCGGGTTCCCTTTAATGTAAAATTAATTTTCATGTAGTAGAGTAACTTACAAAAATTGCACTAAGTTTTGTAAACTGTATTCATATCATATATTTACAAATGCATAGTACAAACAGTTTTCCGCTTATCAATTTAATAAAGCATTCTTATTAAAATAATAATTATTCATTGAATTAGTATCCCAATTTCTAAGTATTATTATTTATTTATTTCTAAAAAGCAAAAAAAAAATAATCATAGAATTTTTGTTCTTCGGGCATAAATTTTGTCACATCCATCAGAATAATTTTTTAAATAATGTCATTGTTAAAAATTATTTTTAAGCCAAATAAAGTAATTGAAAAATTGTAAATCAGAAAACTTATTTATTCCAATTCTCACCAAGCCGCAATGATCGGTTAAAAGTTTTGTTTTATTAATCAAAAAAGGAAAATAAATGGGTGTAAATACAGCGTCAGTTAAAATTAATAATCAATCCAATCAAACAGATAAAAACTACACTCCGGCTTTGGTGGTTCTTACTTCACTCTTTTTTATATGGGGATTTTTAACCTGCCTAAATGATATTTTAATCCCTCATTTAAAAGCCGTATTCGATCTGAATTATACACAGGCAATGCTAATTCAGTTTACGTTTTTTACAGCTTATGCAATCATTTCCCTTCCGTCCGGGCTTTTAGTGGAAAAAATCGGATACAAAAAAGGAATAATTATAGGTTTAATTACAGCGGGCATCGGATGCTTAATTTTCTATCCCGCTGCAGGAATGAGATCATATCCCATATTTTTAATAGCACTATTTATTTTAGCCGCAGGGATAACATTGCTGCAGGTTGCTGCTAATCCATATGTTGCAATACTCGGCAAGCCGGAAACAGCTTCCAGCCGATTGAATTTAACCCAGGCATTTAATTCATTGGGCACTACTGTGGCTCCATATTTTGGATCATTACTTATTTTAGCCTATGCAGTAAAAACCACCGAAGAATTAAACAGTATGTCAACTACTGCAGTTTCAGCATACAAATCCGCGGAAGCTAGCGCAGTGCAGGTCCCTTATTTGGGATTGGCTGCAGCTCTATTAATAATTGCAGGAATTTTTGCCCTTATAAAATTACCAGATATTAAAGGCGGCGCTGAATCAGCATTAGATGCAAATGGACTTAGCCGTGATAGCGGTTATAAAAGTGCATGGGAATATAAGCACTTACTTTTGGGAGCCGTTGGTATTTTCGTATATGTTGGCGCCGAAGTCTCTATCGGTAGTTTTTTGGTAAATTATTTGGGACAGCCGGATATTGCAGGGCTTGCAGAATCACATGCTGGAAAGTTCGTTTCTTTTTATTGGGGTGGCGCTATGATTGGTAGGTTTATCGGTGCGGCTGTTCAAAGAAAAATTAAACCTGGTTATGTGCTCGCTTTCAACGCTGTTGTTGCTTCAATACTTGTTGTAACTTCAATGCTATCATTTGGATATTTTGCAATGTGGTCAATCCTTTTAGTTGGATTGTTTAATTCAATCATGTTCCCGACAATTTTTACATTGGCAATTGAAGGATTAGGAAAACATACTGGACAAGGTTCAGGAATACTTTGCATGGCAATCGTCGGCGGCGCAATTATCCCTCTAGTTCAAGGTGTTTTGGCAGATAGTATGGGAATTCATCACGCATTTATTTTACCTGTCCTTTGCTATGTGTTCATAGCTTTTTATGGCTTGAAGGGGCATAAACCAATTTACGCTAATTAATTTTAATATAATGTTATTGTAATGTACATAACATCAGAAAATTGTTTAGTAAAACTAGGAATTTCATTCTATGCAAAAAACTAATGTTGCCATCGGAATTGATATTGGTGGGACAAATACGGTCTTTGGATTTGTTGATAAAGAAGGAAAACTCGTTTACGAATCATCTATCCTTACAAATTCATACGAAAATGCAGAATTACTTTTTGACCGTTTATTCAAAAAAATAAATGAAGATTTTAATGACTATTCTTCAGACTATGAACTAGTTGGAATTGGAATTGGCGCTCCCAATGCTAATTACTATAAAGGAACTGTAGAAAATCCTCCGAATTTACAATGGGGAATGGTAAAAGTTATTGAAATTGTAAAAAATTATTCCGAATTGCCTGCTGCAATTACTAATGATGCTAACGCAGCAGCTATAGGTGAAATGAAATTCGGCGCTGCAAAAGGAATGAAGGACTTCATTGTTATAACTCTCGGCACCGGACTTGGGAGTGGAATTGTTTCAAATGGAGTATTGATTTATGGCAGCGATGGTTTTGCGGGTGAAATTGGCCACACTATTTACGATCCGAATGGAAGGCAATGCGGCTGCGGAAGAAAAGGCTGCCTGGAAACTTATGCTTCTGCAAGTGGAATTAGACGAACCGTATTTGAAATATTATGCAATAGTAATAAACCAAGCGAATTACGCTCTATTTCATTTAACGATTTAAATTCGAAAATAATCTTTGATGCAGCTATAAGAGGAGACCAAATTGCACTTGATGCATTTGATTACACTGGAAAAGTATTAGGATCTCAGTTAGCCAATTCGGTAGCTTACACCAGTCCCGAAGCAATAATTTTATTTGGTGGTCTTGCTGCATCGGGTGATTTAATTTTTAAACCGACACAAAAATATATGGAAGAAAATTTATTAAGCATTTTTAAAAATAAAGTTAAGCTTCTTCCATCTAAATTATTAAAAGGAAATACTGCTGTAATGGGCGCCGCTGCTTTAATTTGGAATGAGCTTGAGAAAACTCAAACTTT
>CAZRMA010000208.1:0-6904 GCA_964600655.1 uncultured Ignavibacteriaceae bacterium | reverse complement strand
TCATTAGTAAAGAATTATGATTGTTCTTTTTTCGGAAGCTGCCTTTTTATTCTGTGTGAAATCCATAAACAAAGAACGCCAAACACGATGAAGAGAATTGTAATCATCGTAAATATTTCCACATCAGCAAACATTAATCCGTGCCCGGCTTTTAATCCTTCAATAAAAGATGATACTGCAAAAAAGCCCGACATAAGTCCAACGAGCAAAAAAATAAAACCAAATATCATTAGCAGCGAAGCAAAAGATTTTTTCATGAAATAAAAATAGTAAATTAAATCATGTTTGGTCCAATTTGTCTTCAATGTGATTGTGGAATACTTTGATTGCAATGCTGGATACGAATACGAAGTTAATTATTTTAACGGCACCCCCCAACTTAATTATTTAATCTAGCAGCCCTAAATAAACTTGTCCAATTTCTACTTGTTTAATAAGGCTTATTATTTTATGTAGATTCAAAAATTATCCTAAAAAAAGCTGTCATTTTCAGTTAATGTATTTATCTCTTAGGAAAATGGGAACGTCCAGAAAGTTTTCTTCTGTATCGTTTGCCGATAAAAGTGAATAGATCTCTTTCTTTATATTTTCATCGTCACAAGCTGTATTAATATATTTAACTCTATCTTTTTTAGGAAGTTCGGCTGCCTCCATAAAGATTGTTTTGACTTTTTGCCAGGTATTTTTATCCATAAAATTTTAAGGTAGTTTAATTTTGAAATGAGTTCTTTATTCCGTTTAGAAGGTTAACATTAAATTCTAACCCGTCAATATAAAGCAAGGCGCTTAATTGAACGCCCTGCATTTTCAATCCATTGAAAAGCCTCTTAAATTTTCCTTTTCTATTTGGGAAAGGTGAGGGCTATTTCTGCAAAAGCATTTTTTTAACTGATGAATATTTACCAGCAGTTATACGGTAAAAGTAAACGCCGCTTGCAAGCCTTGAAGCATCAAACTTGACTTCATTTCTACCCGCCTGTTTAAATTCATCAACCAAAACAGCTACCTCTTTACCAAGTATATCATAAACCTTCAACGTTTGCCAGCTATCTACCGGAGATTGCCAGCTAATTGTTGTGCTTGGGTTAAATGGGTTCGGATAATTTTGTGCAAGATTAAACGTGGGCAAAAAAGTTTTTTCAACATCAGTTACATTAATTCTGATTGAATCTTTTGTACCGTTTGCCAATTGATATAAAGCATTATCGCCGGTAGTTGAATTTTTATTAAATTCAACTACTCTAAAATAATAAGTTTTGTTCGGATCAAGATTTGTTACGGTAGCATTATTTGCTGTTCCTGAGTAGATAACAAAGTTGCCGTTGCCTAAATCTGTTCCTGCGCCAAAAGAACTGTTACTGCTGTAATCTGTACCGTCGAGAGGAAATTTATTTACAGAACTGTCAGCGTGTGCAATAAGAATTCTTCCATCGCCGTTTCCATTTGTCCACTTTACATTAACAGAAGTTCCTGAAGAGACTGAAGTTGATAAATTAGTACAATTTTGAGTAGGGAAATCGAGTAAATCAAAACCAGGAAATGTTGAAGTGGTTGCAATGCAATTCCAGCCAAGGTTATCAAGATCGGGCCAGAAGTTACTATTAGTAAGATTTCTTTCATTTAAAATTATTACCCAGGCATAACCGCCGCTTGTGCGGACTAACTCGCTTGCGGTGCCGTCAAGAGCACCGGTATGCCACCAGTTTCCATATTGATTAACCTGCCACCCTTTTGCATAATATTGATTAACCGCCGATGGAGTTGTCATTGTATCAATTGAAGCAGCTGAAAGAATATCAGGTTTTGTATTAAATTTGTCCACCGCCAAAACAAATTTTAAAAGATCACGTGCTGTTGCAATCCATCCGCCGTGTGCATCCATTGCTTCAAGATTCCATCCGCCATACTGCCACGGAACATATTCTCCTGTTCCATAACATGAAAGAGTTGTGTAATTGTTATTATATTCTCCTTCTCTTTCCATTTTATCCTTCAGTAAATTTTTCCCAAGATGCATATCATATGCGCCGATAGGATCGAGAATATTTTTTTTAACATAATCTTCATAACTCATCCCGGAAAGGTGTTCAATTACTTCGCCAAGGATTAAATATCCGATATTTGAATAATGATATTCAGTGCCGGGATCAACATCGAGTCCGCGTTCCAATAAAAATTTAATTAAAGCACGTTCAGTTACAGGATTATCTTCACCCAATGTTAAAGTTACATGCAGAGGGAAGGAGATCGGATCGCTTGAACTAAATCCATAAGGATAAGGCGGAAGCGGGCTTGGTGTAATTGGAATATCCCTGTTCCAGCCGGCGGTGTGTTCAAGCAAATTTCTTAAGGTTATTTGATAAATCCTTGCATCGGTGATATTTGCATTATGAAAATATGGAACTGTATCAAGAATACCGCCTTTTCCAAACGGATGATCATTAAGATTCAGTTTTCCCTGTTCCATCAATTTCATAATTGCTGTAGAAGTAATTTGTTTTGAAAGGCTTGCAATCCTGAACATATGATAAGGCTCTGTTGGTTCTTTGCCATTTTGATCTGCGGTGCCGAATGCGCGCATGTATACCAGCTTTCCATCTTTTGCAAGAGCAACCGTAGCAGCCGGAATTCCATACGTCGCCATAAAATTTGTAACAAGGCTGTCGCTTGCGCGCATTGAAGGGACATAAATTCCAGTTTGCGCAAAACTATTAAAACAAATTCCGCATATAGTAAATATTGTTACTGCAAAATTTCTAAAACAGTAATTGTAGTTTATCATAAATCTCTCCAAACTCCGGCTTTTTGAAATTAATTTAAATGTAACTGACTAGATTCCATACGAAAAACAGAAACAAATGGATCATCATTAAAAAAAAATCGTCAAAGGGCAGATTAGTAACTCAATTAAAAGACTGGTGTTATTTCAATGCCTTTTGGGGCCAAGGTATCCAGGTAATCGAGCCGCTTTTGTTGTTCTTTCTTGGCTTCATCCTCGCTGCACGTGATAAAAATAACAATGGGTCCTTCACCTACAATATATGCTAACATACCATCAATTTTTGCCGGAGAAAATGTAAATTCCTTTGAATACGTGCCATCTTTTTCTAATATTCTACCCTTATAAGAGGTAGCTCCATCAACAGCTTTAAATTTTGCTATGAAAGTAGGATGACCCACCGTATACTCTAATCCACTACTACATGCAATAGAATTACGGGAAGTTATAGTTACTTGTTTAGTGAAAGATACAAAAAATGATGTGCAACCTTTTTTATTATTCATTGAGGCAGTGCTATGCGCGACTTCATCAGATAATCCACCGGTATTTTTGTTTTTAAGATAAACCCTTACCGTTATAGTTTCAATATTATCGCCGCTACTTAATTCCGATTCTAGTGCCGTGCTGATATAAGATACTTCATTAGCTTTGGTTGTAATTGATTTTCCATAATTGTTAGGATCATTGTTAATATCCTGAATACGTCCGCCAAACTTACCATCAGTGCTCCAATGATATTCAAATTCTTCTGTAGTGGAATCATAAAGAGTAGAACATGTAACTTTTAGACCCTGGGCTTCGCCTAAACAAACCTCAGCATTTCCAGGATTTAGTTTAATATCAGCGTCAATGCAGTCAACAGTCCAGCTTTCAACAGATTTTGCTGATGTATTAAGCATATTTATATTAACTTTATTTCCGAAGTCCATATTTTTGTACATGGCTTCCATCACTTTTTGTATTCGTGGAGCTCCGGTTTCTATCAATTCTTGGGTTTGTATAAATGTATTTGGCATTGATCCGTTATTTGAAATAATATTATATACATTGGTAAGTAAAGTTCTTAGCTCATCAGAAAGTCTGATATCTCCATAAAGTTTAGGAAGTAAAGTTTCTGATGCGGATTTAAAATCATTTTGTTTTACAGCATCTAATACTCCAGGATTGGCTCCTAACACCGGAAGGACAGAGTTTAACAAAGCATTTTCTTTATCGCTGCCTGTTGGCGGAAGTAAACCTTTGTTACCGCCTATATCTAATAATGTAGGCAAAAGATATTTTAGTGCATATGTTTTTACATTAATATCTTCATATGCTTTTTTTTCAGTTTTTGTCAAATCCCTGTCTATGGAATTAGGAGAACCGGAGCCAATGACAACAACTTCATATTCAACAGATAATTCTGATGATTTATTGATAGGCAATTCGATTGGATCTGTACTTGCGTTGTTTTCAATAGAAGCTGCTTGTGCATTTATTTCCGATAGTTTACTGCCGACCTTGAGCTCTTTAATTTTTTGAGTTTCTACAGGATCAAAATCAAGGCTAATAAAAGGTGTTGCGGTATAATTAGCGATCTTAGATAAATTTTTGCTGCGATCATAAAACGATTTTTTGTAAATAAAAACTTTGGTATATCTAGGATAAGAATTTTGCAGCTTTATATGGGTCGAGTCAATTTTAGTAACGGTAATACCACTTTTAGTTTCTTCACCATTAACTACAATTCGTTTTTGCAGATTTGCAGAAAATTGGCTGGTGGATATTTCATTAATTTTTGCATTAATTATTGAAAGATAGTTTCCTTCGGAGTACATCAAAGGATCATTTTTGAAAAGATTGCTTATTGATTCAACAAGCTGTGAAAATCCGGGAACCTGTTTTACGTTATCGAGAAAAATTTGTTTAGCACTATCGGGTAACAAATAATAATCGAGGGCATAATACAACATTACTTCCGTAGTAGTTTCAACAGATATTTCTTTACGATTATCAGATATAAATCCCGCCAGAAGTATATTGTTATCTCCATCGAAGAGATATGCTAATTCTACGCTGCCTTTATTAAAAGGTATATCTCCGGTTTTTTCAGATTTGAGTTCACTATCATTTCCAAGACTAAAAATGGAAGCTCCTGTTAAGTCTGCATTGGAACCTTCCGGCAGTGAAACATTAACTGAAACTGTTTTAGAATTTTCAGAAGGACTGTTGACCACATTATCATTTTTCTTACAGCTATTAACTAAAATTAGAAGTGTAATTAATAATGGTATATATTTATTTGTTGCCTTCATTATGCTCCTATTTATAAGATTTTATTTTATTGGATTTACTTTTACATGCGTAAAAAAAAGAGAAATAGTTTCATTTATATTTATTTTTTTTGGTACAGAGGATTTTTAGGTGGCAAAAGGAAAGGTAAACTTGAGTAATTATAAATATTTTAATCGAATTGGATGTATCCACATTTCTTCGATAAGATTACATATGAAAAAGTTTATGGCTCCAATAAGCCTTCCTCTTTGTAAGAGGAAGATGGGATGGAGTTCCTTTTGTAGAATAAAAATATATGTTCTTCCTTTAATCGAAGACAATTACTATTCAGCGTTGTAGTTTTTTTATATTTTTATAGATTATTCGTTTTACAGTTCATTCAAAAAACCCTATCCGCATAGCGGCAGGCTTAATCTTTCCCTTAAAAATGGAAAGACTTCATTAATAATGACGTCTTTTCATTTGTAATCTAATCAAAATAAATTGGTGGATTAAAATGTAATAGTAAATAATATGTAATTGAAATATTAATATAAAAAATTTGCTGCCAGTATTTCATGTGAGCCTTTTTATTCTTTGTGTAACTTAGTAACTGCTTTGTATAATTATCTTTTTCGAAATTTTTAGACACGAAAGTGCATGAAGAAATCTCATTCACGAAGGAACAGAAAGTGAATTATTCTAAAACAAGGCGTGGGCAAGTCCCCATTCTCTTTTAACAGTTGAGGCTGAATATTAAGTGCTTGGGCAGTTTCTTCAATATTAAATCCAGAAAATAAAAGACACTGGTGTGTTGTTGATGAATCTAAAATTTTATTAACTTAACTTTATAACAAATCGCAACTATTCATAATAAATTCCGGAGGGCAAAATGACTCGTAAATTATTAGGAGTTATTGTTGGATATATTGCTATGACTGCTTTTGTATTTATATCATATACACTTTTGTATTTTATACTGGGTACAGAAGGAACTTTTGACCCAGAATCTTTCCATGTAAGTTTTACATGGATTATACTTACTATTATCCTAAGCTTTCTTGCTGCTGTTTTAGGTGGATTTGTTTGTATGCTAATTGCAAAGGATAAAAAAGCAGCTATGATACTTGCCGGGATTGTTTTTGTTTTGGGGATCATCGTTGCTATACCCTCATTCGGGGGCTACAATGAAGCTAATGATAAAGTTAGAGAAAACAATTTATCTAATTTAGAAGCAATGAACGAAGCAAAGCAGCCTGATTTCATTTTACTTTTAACTCCGATAATTGCTGCTGTTGGGGTTGTTATTGGTTCAGGTCTTAAGAAGAATAAATACGTTGAAAATTAACCGTATAAATTTCTTTAAATTAATTAACTATTTATCACATTTCTTGTTAAAGGAAAATAAATGAAAACCGTTTTTTCTCTGATATTAATTATCTTGGCTGCAGGCTGCGGCCAAACAACTGATTACGACGTAATTATTAGAAACGGAAATATTTATGATGGAAGCGGTAATAAATCATATAAAGCTGATGTAGCGATTAAAGGTGATACCATTGCTGCCATTGGTGATTTAAGCAATTCGAATGGTAAAGTTGAAGTGGATGCTTCCGGACTTGCAGTGTCGCCAGGTTTTATAAATATGTTAAGCTGGGCAAATGAATCTTTAATTGAAGACGGGAAATCGCAAAGCGATATTAGGCAAGGAGTAACTCTTGAAGTTATGGGGGAAGGCTGGTCAATGGGTCCATTAAATGATAAGATGAAGAAAGAAATGGTTGAAGAAGAAGGCGACATTAAATATGATGTTAAATGGACAACCTTAGATGAGTATTTAAAGTACTTAGTTAACAAAGGAATTTCTTG
>CAZRMA010000207.1:0-6932 GCA_964600655.1 uncultured Ignavibacteriaceae bacterium | reverse complement strand
ATTGTTATTTGAACTTCTTTTCAAGATTAGGTTATCATTTTTCAAGGCTTGATGCTTATGCAAGTGATGAGCTAAATAATAATTATATCAATTTTAATTTCCGCGGCGGCGCTGCCGATCCGATTAGAAGAATGAGAAGAGCAAAAATAATTACAAAAGTTTTAGAGACACTGAACTTTACTGTATCACATAGAAACGATCACGTATTAGCAACTATAAGAAAAATTCCATCATTATTAATTCTTGATTTATTATCTGAGATTGGAAGACTGATGGGTGCAGTTAGAAATGTTGATGTAACATTAACAAAAGATGAAAACATTGATAAATTTGTTGATGCTTTTTTGAAAGGGGATTCTGCGCCAGCATTAAAGTTTATGGAAGAATAGAAATAAATTTTTCCATTCTTCCATTAAAAGTTCATGCCCTAGCAGCAACCTGCTCAGAACCAATTGACTCTTGTTTTGAAATTTCACCTGCTTTGCTTATGACTGCAGCAGCATAAATTGCTAACGGCCTGTACAGCAAATGACTCCATTTGCCAAACGGTACTTCAACTACAAGCATTGGAACTAATATAGCCATATGTACTGTATAGGTTATATAAGTTAGCATCGGTAAATCGGAAACACGAAATATATGAAGCATTATTCCTGTAAGTGTTGTAAGGAAAAGTAATGTCGGAAACAACCAATCTGAAAAATGACTGAACTGATGCATTTCTGTTTTCTTACCTAAGCGGTCAATAATAATCCAAACTGTAGAAACTAATAAAACCAAAGTAGCGTAATATCCCAGAAAGCTTGTCCAATGAATGCTGCTGTCTTTAACTTGGAACCATGGAAGAAAAACAATTACAAGAGTAAACATAATGGCATAACCGCTTACAAGGAAGAAATGGCGGTACCAATTCTTAAAAGTTTCATTGCTGCTGCATTCTTTCCATCGTTTTTGTGTTAATAACTGCCATACTATAATAGGGAAGTTAGTAAAATATAAACGAGCCGGAATCTTTTGTCCCTGGACTAATCCATAAAACATTCGTGCTGCATTGCTTAATAGTAATAAGCCTAAAAATACTGCCATTATTCTATCACCTAAATCGACAAAGTCTACAGGCGCAAACTTTTCAAGCATAACCGTAGACAGCGCCGCTGGTTCCGAATGGTTCAGCAGACCAAAGCCAAAATTGTCTGGTATCGTAAACAGTAAAACTATTGCTGCGGCCACCAGTGCCAGGATGCCGATTTCCCAAAACACTGAGCGGTACATCAAGCGAGACAGCCCGGTCCAATCATACTGAGATGTTAGGAACCTTCGTAAAGCCATCATTGTTTCGCCGGGATTGCCTTTTCGGGGACATTGTTTTGAGCAATCACCGCAATAGAAACACAGCCACGGACCTGGATCTTTGAGTAGCCGGTCTTTCAAGCCCCATTGAGCCAGCAGCATCTGCTTACGTGGAAATCCGTAATCTTCGGTGGATAATTGACAGGCAGATGTACATGTGGCACATTGATAACATTTCTTAAGATCTTCACCACCGTTGTCTTTTATATATTTTATTAATTTTATATCGGGTTTAATTAAATTCCTATCGTTCATAAAGATAACCTGAGATTATTTTTTTATTTATTAATTTGCATTGTCTTTTCACCGAAAAGGCAATACTTCAACCAAATAAATCCGAACAACAATAATTCTTTATCATCTGCTTTTATTTTTTTTACTGTTTCTTCATCAACTTTAAATCTTTTTAAAAGTGTACTTTTAAAGACAAATTCCCTGAACTTATCAATATTGTAACAGACAGTATAAAACATTTCCAGTTTTGGAGGGTCAAGTTGTTTTTTCTGCTTGAAATATTCATGTAAGGAAATTTCTTTAAAATGCTCTCCCATTTCAGTATAATCTTCTACCTTTTGATCTTGCATCCATTTTTCTACTGTCCAGTTTTTATCTTCATTAAATCCTTTACATACTTGCTCTTCAAGTAGAAAATAAAATTCTCCTTCGCTATTTTCATCAGTCTCTTTTGGTGATGCTACTCCTAATGGGAACATCCTACATGACCATGGCCTGTCTTCATAAACAGAACAGCCTTCTTCAGTAACAAACGGACATGATTTATTTTCATCATTATCCATTTTTAACATCACTACAGGATGGTTCTGTTTATCATCTATTGGAAGCAGAGTATATCTATCTAAGAATTCCTGTGAAGATATGTTTAACCTATTCTTTAACCGGATAATATCATAAGGGGTTAAAAATATATTCACATCGCTGCAGCATTTATTAAAGCAGCTAACATTTTTATTACAATTAAATTTGAATTTACTTTCTTTATTAAGCCTTGGAAAGTCAGCAAGGATTGTTTCTTTTAATTTTTGTAATTCGTCCATAGTTTCCACCTTTTATTCTGAGCTGCATTGCTGCAAACAAATTAACAGGGTTCGCAGTTCAATCGATTATAAAATTTTTCAATGCGTCTTTAGACCAAACCGGAAGCGGTCCTTCTTCCCCATTTAAAGGATTGTATCTATACCGGTAAGAAATATTTTGGCTAAACTTGCTCCTCATCCAGTCCCAGCCTTTAACATAATAAGGGCACTCATCATTAAAGCATACATATTGATGCTCAACTTCCCATGATGATTCAGGCGGGCACAACCATTTTTTTAACGGCTGGCTGCAATGAGGACAATTTCTTATTTCTTCTTTTTTCATTTTGAATAATTTTCATTTTGTCATTTATAAAAAAGAAATCCCGCTTTTACACGGGATTCCTTTTGAACTATAGCTTTATCCAAAAGATAATCCCCTTTACATCCGGATAAATCTAATTTAAAATAGATATAATTGGTCTTGAGAATACATCCCATTTATCGCTCTTTGGATCCCACTTCATATTGACGAAAACTTTCCAGTCTTTTTCATCCATTGAAGGTTTATCTGAACGGTAATAATAACCCGGCCATCTTGTTTCTTCTCTAAATAAGATAGCCCTTACATGAGCTTCAGCCTGCCACATTCTATGAACGTTTTCCCAACATCTCATTAATTCATGAAGGTCTGAAGCAGCGAGGTTCTTTGAATCTTCTTTTAAATAATTTAAAAGTTCAAGCCCTTTATCCAGCAAGCTTTTGCTGGTCTTGAATTGTGAAGATACTCCGCCAGCATATTCATCCATAATTTTTTGAAGCCTGAACATAAACATTTTCGGCTTAATATAACTAGGATTAACTTCTGGATCAGTTGAACCATTGCTGAATTGATTATAGATATCAATTGGTTTTAATATTTCATCTTTCAATGCATCAATTTCAGCTTGATTATAGTTGATAGGATTTGGATTATCTACGATATAATCAATAGCAGCTTTTGCAGCAATACGGCCTTCTGCATGTGAGCCTGATGAGAACTTATGGCTTGAAGCACCTGAAGCATCGCCGGCGCAGAAGATACCTTTTACTGTTGCCATGTTTGGATAACCCCAAAAATATTCATCAGGGGCTAAGTCTTTAGGACCGCTTACCCACGCACCTGAAGCGCCTGAGTGTGATCCGATAAAGTATGGTTCAGCGGCAGCAATTTCTGAAGGTTTTTCTTCAGGTGAAGTATTCGTCCCAGCCCATAGAATGGCTTGAGAAATAGTCATATCTAAGAAGTCTTCCCATGCTTCCGATTCCAATTCTTTTAGTTTTTTCTTTGCGGCTTTTTCGTCACCGGCTTCTGCAGCTATTTTTTTAATTGCTTCATCGGTTTTCATATAAATTGGCCCTTTGCCGTCCATAACATCAAGCATCATTAACCAATTTCGTAAATTGGCCGGAACAGGTTTAACTTTTCCATAAGGAACCCATTTTTCCAATTCGGGCTGTCTTTCAACCATATAATTGCCGTCGTCAGCATTAGTTGCCCGGGATTTGAATAATAGGAACCAGGCACCAACAGGTCCGTAAGCATCTTTGAATCTTACAGGAATAAACCGCACTTCCTGGCAAGTCATCTCTGCACCAGCTTTGAGTGTAAAGTATGCACTTGATCCTGCATTCCATGGTGGATACCATGCACGGCCAAGTCCTTCACCGGATGAACGAGGTTTAAATACATGAACAGCACCGCCCATTGCTACCAGCACAGCTTTTGCTTTAAAGATATAAAATTTCTCTTCGCGTACACTAAATCCAACAGCACCAACACAAACTTCGCCGTCCATAATAGGACCAACAATAAATATTCTTTCATAAATATTTTCAGTGCCAACAGCACTTTTTGCTGCCTCAGCTACAATCACTTTATATGATTCACCATTAATCATTAGCTGCCATTTGCCTTCATGAACATAGTTGTCATCAGCGTCTTTCCAGATTGGTAATCCCCACTTTTCAAATAGATGTACAGATGAATCAACATGTCGAGCGATATTGTAAACTAAGTCTTCACGTGTAATACCCATTAAATCGCTTCTAACATATTTTACATAATCTTCAACAGTATTTTTTCCGTCTTTAATTCCAACGTATTGGTTAATAGCTGAAAGCCCCATGGCTACTGCACCGCTTCTATCAACAGCAGCTTTATCAACCATAGTGACTTTAAGGCCATTCTTCTTTGCCCAATAAGCCGCTTCCACTGCTGCGCCACAAGCTGCCATACCACCGCCAACTATCAATAGATCTGTATTTACTTCTTCAGTTTTAAAATTTGCCATAATATTTTTCTTCCTCCTAATTCTTAATTGTTACTACTTCAGGAAGACCTAAAGACTCAGGCTCGGTAAATAGAACAGGGCTCTTGAGGTCGTCATTATTTGTATTCCATCCGCCATCCGGTACTACCTTTCCTTCTTCCGTGGTTCGAATAGGGAACTTGAACCTTTTTAACAGGCCGTTGCGGAATTTGACTGTCCACATAATAGAATCTGTACTTCTCATTGGTGTAACTGTAGCTCCTAGAGGAACAAAGTCAGCATAACCGCGAACTTCAATTGCCTGGTTCGGGCATATCTTAACGCAGTTGTAACATTCCCAGCACATTTCTGGTTCGCAGTTGTATGCCTTCATTGAATCCTTATTTAACATCATAAGATCATTTGGACAGATAAACTGGCAAGCTGTTTTATCCAGAGCCTTGCATCCATCGCATTTATCAGGAATTACATAACTCGGCATTATATTTTCTCCTTTATAATAATTAATAACTAATTTAGATTTGAAATTTTCATTATTTTAAGTTCAATTATTTTTTGCCTTCAGCTTTCATATCACCGGTAGCAAACTGATGCATTTTTATTTCAACTTTTTCTTCAAGTGTTGAATAATAATCTCTTAAGATTGCTAAAACTTCAGGACGGCTGAATTCAGCAGGTACATCCCCGCCTTCCGAAAGAGATTTTCTAAGAGCTGTTCCGCTTAAGAAAAGTCTATCTTCTTTTTTATGAGGGCATGTTTTCATTGATGCCATGCCGCCGCACTTGAAGCACCAGAATGTCCAGTCAATTGGAAGAGGTTTTAATTGTAATGCACCTTCAGGGATTTCATAGAAAATTTTCTGAGCATCAAATGGCCCATAATAATTTCCAACACCTGCATGATCACGGCCAACAATAAGATGAGTGCATCCAAAATTTTGTCTGAAGACACCATGTAATAAAGCTTCTCTTGGCCCGGCATATCTCATATCAAGTGGATAACCGCCGCATACAACGGAGTCTTTTATAAAATAATTATCAACAAGAACATTAATACATTTGGCTCTTACATCAGCTGGGATGTCGCCTGGTTTTAGCTTTCCAACTAACTGATGAATATAAAGGCCATCGGTAACTTCCAATGCTATCTTTGCTAAGAACTCATGTGAACGGTGCATCGGGTTACGAAGCTGTAATGCTGATATTGTTCTCCATCCTTTTTCAGCAAATATTTTTCTACTTTCTTCAGGACGTTGATAAAGATCACCAAATTCCTTTGGGAAATAACTTTCCGAAAGAACTTTTACCGGGCCGGCAATATTCCAATCCAATTGCTGCATAACCATTTTAACGCCCGGATGTTCCGGGTCGTTAGTTGTAAAAACTTTCTTGCATTCAAAATCTTTATCGATCTGGTATTTCTCAGTAACTTTCATTGTAGCCATGATCTCATTTGTTTCGCCGCTTACTAAAGTTATTTCATCATTTAACTTTAATGATTTAGCAACTTCATCCGAAACAGATAAGGTAATTGGAATCGGCCAAAACAAACCGTTAGACATTTTCATGTCCGCACAAACGCCTTTCCAATCATCATGTGACATAAAACCATCAAGAGGGGTAAAACCTCCGATGCCCAACATTATTAAATCTCCGGTTTCTCGACTACTTAACCGGATTTGTTTTAATGTTTTGGCTTTCTTGAATTCTTCTTCTTTTTCCTTGCCGCAAAGTAGAAGAGCTTTAACCTTATCACTGCCATGAGGGCTAATCAAAGTACTATCTGACATAACATTCCCTTCCATTAAAAATATTTAATTTATCTTGATTTACTTGAAGACTAAATAATGAAAATGCCTGTTCGTAAACCCCTACTAATAAGAATTTTCTTCCCTGAATATTCGTTTGGCTATGCCCAATTTGAACAGGCAATTTCATCTCCCTTAAAATTAAGTTTTCGCATTTTGAAAACTATTTTTAGTAGTTAACAATAATATTTCTGATTAAAAACATATCGTTATGTGTCAGTAAAATCAACGCGTTAATACATTTTGTAATCGTGTTGTTGTTCAATTTTCAAAGAATAAAACACCTATTAAAAACCAGCAAAATTTTTATAAACATTAATCAAAAATTCTAATTGAATTAGAGTACAAAACTTAACAATCATATAATTTCGTAATCTTTGAATCTTTAAATTTTCTACATTCCTTTATAAGGATTAGCTCCGATTTCT
>CAZRMA010000206.1:0-7007 GCA_964600655.1 uncultured Ignavibacteriaceae bacterium | reverse complement strand
TTTAAAAAATTATTTGATGACGAAAAATTTTATGGACTTGGCGAAAAAACCGGCAATCTTAATAAGAGGGGAGAACAGTGGACGATGTGGAATTCTGATACCCCGGCTTATAGCGGAAATACAGATCCAATATACCAATCAATTCCTTTCTTTATTGGAGTAAGAAATTTAGCAAATTCAGCATACTCGAAATCTGCATATGGAATTTTTTTAGATAACACCTATAAATCTTCTTTTAACCTCGGTGCGGCAAATAACCGTTTCTACTGGTTTGGTGCAGAGAAAGGTGAACTTGATTTTTATTTTATTTATGGACCGGATATTAAAAATGTAATTTCATCTTATACGATGTTAACCGGTAGAATGGAAATGCCTCCGCTTTGGTCATTAGGGTATCAGCAAAGTAAATGGAGCTATTATCCAGAATCTGAAGTTAGAAGCATTGCTAATCAATTTCGTAGCAAGCAAATCCCGTGTGATGTAATATATCTTGATATTCATTATATGAATGGATACAGGGTCTTTTCCTGGGATAAAAATAGATTTCCCGATCCGCAAAAGATGTTAAGTGATTTGTCAAACCAAGGATTTAAAATAATTACCATTATTGATCCAGGAGTAAAGGCGGACACAAATAATTATTTACCTGCCAAAGAAGGACTTATGAAAGATTTATTTGCAAAATATCCTGATGGAGAAGTTTATCAGGGACAGGTTTGGCCGTCATGGGCTTACTTTCCTGATTTCACAAAGCCTGAGACAAGAGATTGGTGGGGAGAGAAAAATGCTGATTGGCTAAAACAGGGTGTTGCTGGTGTTTGGAATGATATGAATGAACCTGCAGTTTGGGGAAGATGGTTTCCGGATATAGTGCAATTTGATGATAATGGATTTAATTCTAATCACAAAAAAATTCATAATGTTTATGCTCTCGAAATGGCAAAGTCAACTTTTGATGGTATAAAAAAAGAGTTCCCTGATAAGCGTCCTTTTATTTTGACACGAGCTGGGTTTTCTGGTATTCAACGATATGCGGCTGTTTGGACGGGCGATAATGTTGCCAGCGAAGAACATTTACGACTGGCCTGTACAATGGTTCAAGGAATGGGATTAAGCGGTATCCCATTTGCCGGGAGTGATGTAGGTGGATTTGTTGGTGTCCCTTCTGTAAGATTATTTACTAGATGGTTAGAACTTGGGGTATTTACTCCATTTTTTAGGGCACATTCAGCCATCGATCTTAAATCAAAAGAGCCGTGGACATACGGAGAAGCAGCAGAGCGATGGAATAAAAACATAATTAAATTTAGATATAAATTATTACCATTTCTTTACAATGAATTTTATAATGCTTCTACTACCGGATTGCCAATAATGCGAAGCATGATTTTAAATTATCAAGATGATGACGAATGCTATTCAAACGATGTTCAGTATCAATTTATGGTTGGCGATAATTTGCTAGTTGCTCCTGTTCTTTCTGAATCAGATAATACTAAAAAACTTTATTTGCCTGAAGGAAAGTGGCTAGATTGGTGGACGAATAAAGTTTATAATGGAAAGCAATGGATTCTAGTTGAAGCTCCAATTGATAAAATCCCTTTATTTATAAAAGAAGGTGGAATAATTCCGATGCAGGAAGCAGAGAACTTTGTAGGAGAAAAGAAGATGACTCAGTTGGAGTTAAATATTTTTCCTGGTATAAATAACGAATATACATTGTATGAAGATGATGGAATCAGCCAGGATCATAACCTTAAAGGATTTTACTCACTAACAGAATTTGATTTAATATCCAGCGGCACAATTCAATTGAACATAACTAAGACTTATGATCGATTTGACTCGGGTAGGAAAAGTTATCTAGCTCATTTCAATAACGTAAATAGTATATCTTCGGTTGAGGTAAATGGTGAAACTCTAAAAAAGTTTGCCTCTCTTGAAGAATTAAATCAAAACTTACAAGGCTATTTTTACGATGAAGCAAACAATATTTTATCTGTAAAATTTAGCAATAGTGGAAAAATTAATCTTATTTGCAAAAGATAATTTGATAAAATAATTTAGCTCATCTTACCAACTTATGACTTACTATAAGAGGACCATTTTCAAATATAAATGAAATTATATTTTGAAGTATTAGAATTCATTGTCGTCCGGTTCTCAATTGTGAAAATTCTGCGATTTATTAAATCTTTGCATCTCAACGTTTATTTTATTTTCATCCAAAAAAATAGAGATTAATCGTGATTGGATATTTTATTCCATGGCATAATTTGTGCCTCTTTAGAAATAGTGTACAATAACTAAACAGAAAGTTTAAGTGCTGGGGAGTATTATTTTAGGGCTTTTCATTAGAACATACTCTTCATTCCTGAAGTAAATATAATTTTATTAAGCTAGTTATGAGTTTTGAAGAACATATTAGGGAAACATCCTATAAAGCTATTCATGTACCCGACGGAATAATTGCCATTGATAGTTCCGGACAAATTATTGCTTTAAATGATTCAGCTGAAAAAATAACCGGCTTCAATGAAAATGAATTCTTATCAAAGAAAATAGAAGATATATTTATATCCGAAGAAGATAAAAAAATAATATTTAATGCTCTTCATGAAAACAATTCTATCAGTAATGTGACGCTCGAATTACTTTGTTCTAATCAAACAAAAATTAATGTAGTTGCTTCATTAACTCCCTTAGAGCAGCCTAACCAGGGAATTGTTGGAGCAATAATAGTGTTTCATGATTCAACCGAGATTAATTTTTTGTTTAATACTCTGCAAGAAAAAACCAAAGAGTTAAATTATAAATCGAGTTTATTGGAAACAGTTTTTAATTGCCGGCAGGAGGGGATATTTAGTATAAACAATGACTGGGAAATTACGGCTTTTAATAAGAAGGCTAGGGAGTTGACCGGATATTCCCTGGATGAAGTTTTAGGGAAGAAGTGTTGGAAAATCTTTAAAACAAAAAATTGTCATAATGGGTGTCATATGACAAACACAATTGATGCGACTGCCGTTAATAATTATTCTGAAATTTTTATTACATCCAAAGAGAACAAAAAAATTCCGGTTCGTGTAAATACATCGCCATTGTTTGATAGCAATAACATTCAAATTGGTGCTTTAGAAACTATACAAGATATGAGTGAAATGGTTAATCTATCTTCTCATTTAGATAAACAATTTCAATTTACAAATCTGGTTGGTAAAAGCAGGGTTATGAAACATGTTTACAGCTTGATTGAAAATGTTATAGCAAACGACAGTAACGTTTTAATAACCGGTGAAAGCGGTACGGGTAAAGAAATAATCGCTAGAAGTATTCATTTACACAGTGAAAGGAAGTCTCAGCCGTTCATTGTATTCAGTTGTAATGCGTTATCAGAAACCTTGCTTTTAAGTGATTTATTCGGTCATGAAAAAGGATCATATGATGGAGCTTATATATCTAAACCAGGTAAATTTGAGCTGGCTAAAAATGGAACGATATTGCTTGACGGAATAAATGAATTACCCTCCGCTATGCAACTAAAACTTCTAAGAGCTTTGGAAACGCGTCAATTTGAAAGAATTGGCGGGATAATTACAATACCATTAAAAGCTAGAATTATAGCCACAACTTCCAGGGACCTTAATATTGAGGTTAAAGAGGGAAGGTTTAGAGAAGATCTTTTTTATAGAATTAATGTTATCAACATTAACCTTCCGCCTTTAAATATTAGAATGGAAGACCTGCCTATTCATATAAATTATATTTTGGAAAATCTAAGTAATACTTTTAACCGCGAAACTAAAAATATTTCCTCATCAGCTTTTAAAATCTTAAAAAATCACAATTGGCCAGGCAATATAAGAGAACTTGAAAATGTTTTAGAGCATGCATATATTATTTCTAACGGCGGTTCAATTGAACCAGAACATTTGCCTGAACGATTGTGGTCATTGTTAAATAAACCGTCGACAAAAAAAGACGACGATGAAGAAATTACATTGAAAAGTGCTGAGAAACTTATATTAATTAAAAATTTAAGAAAGTTTAAAGGGCACAGAGGCAAAACCGCAAAAGCTTTGGGAATAGACCGTACGAGCCTTTGGCGTAAAATGAAAAAGTACAATCTGCTGAATTAATTTCTATTCAATTAAAAATTCAAGAATCATAATTATAGTTGTTTTTGTTCATAATTAGTTTTCATTGATAATTATTCAATTAGGTTAAGGTGAATAAAATGAAAATCGCCATAACAGCATTTGAAGACAATTTGGATTCTTTAATCTCGCCTCAATTTTGCAAAACAAATTATTTTCTAATTGTTGATCTAGATGAGGTCGAAAATTATAAAACAATTTTCAATCCACATAAAAAATCAATTAGCGGTTCCGATATTTTTGGGGCAGGCTTAATTGTTAAAAACGGGATTAATGTTTTAATAACTGGCAGCTGTTCATCTAATGCGTTCAGAATTTTTCATTCAGCAGGCATAGAAGTATTTGAAAATATGGAAGGAACTGTAAGAGAAAATATCATGCTGATGAAAGAAAAGTTTTATGATGAATTGCATCTTCAATAGTAGTGTTTAAATTAAACACAAATATGATTGCCGAATCAGTGGAAGTATTGCGTGGGTTGATAACTACTGCTATCAAAATGATTTATTGAGCAATAAAGCACAATAAAAGCAGTCCAATTTCTGTATATTATAATTATTATTTATGGATTTTATCCATATTCTGGAAATTATTTATTTTGAACATATTTCATTAAAAATGAAGCAGCAAATTGAAAGGGAAATTTAATGGCTATAAAAAAACTAAAAATTAAAGATAAACCGAAATTCAAAGTGACTTTTTCCATCCCTAAAGAAATTGCGAAAGACTTTAATAAAGCAGCACTTGTCGGCGATTTCAATAATTGGGATCAAAAAGCTACTCCAATGAATAAATCTAAGAAGAATGGTGCGTTTACAAAATCAATTGAACTGGATGAGAAGACGGAATATGAATTTAGATATTTGCTTGATGACAGCACATGGCTGAATGATGAGCAGGCAGACAAACATGTGCCTACATATTTTTTAGATTCGGAAAATTCTGTTATTGTGCTTTAAGAATCTGAAAAATTTAGACAGTCATTGCGAGGAGTTTTCGATGAAGCAATCTTTTAATTCTTAATGTAAATAAAACTACTCGTTTCTTTCTTGATGGTTAAGACTTATTACTATTGGCTATAGTATTAAAATAATTGCTGTTTAGTATGCTGCATTTTCCACTTCAGTTGCTTTGAATGGGAAATCAAAAAAATAGTGATCTTGTGTTTCGGAAATGATTTTGTCTTTAGTCAATAAATATTTTTCAATGGAGTTCCCGTTTTTAGCAAAGTAGGGAAGATATAGTCCATCTTCAAAATAGTATTTTGGTAGTCGGATTTTTTTGTGTGAAACTAGGTAAGCCATGTCAATTAATACTTTTCTTACATTCGCATTGTAATCTTTTCTTAAATAAATTGTCCGCATGATTTTTCTTCTTTAAAATATTCTACCAAAGTTAAATAAAATTTATTTAATCGGAAAAGAAGTTAACAAGATTGTGCAGAAACCAGTAATTGGGCTCATCTTCATCTAAAATGAAATGAGAGTTATTTATTAAACTAAAATTTAATGTATCTTGTTACGACCTCACCCTTTGCCCCTCTCCGTGGCAAGGAGAGGGGAATTTTATTAAAACTTAATTTCTTAGTTCATGAAGTTTTTTGGATAACTCTTGATGTTGTGTCCGTATTTTAATTGTTCCTCCATTCTGCATGACCATACCAATTTCCCATCCCAAACTGTAATATCCGGGCATCCATCGCACATATTTTGTCTGCCGTCTTCCAGAAAATCAACCGGTTGAATAATCATTATAGATTGATAATGCAGACGCTTAAATATATTTAACGGATTTTTATAGAAATTAAAAAATGTCTTCCTCAGTTTCTTATCAAATGCACCCAGAAGAAGCATCAATTTTCCTTTCCTCGTATCTTTGGGCTTTGCATACGCTAAGTACCTATCATATAATAAATGATTAAATGTCTGAATTATTTCGATGCCTTTGCTTCCCATATAACCATAAATTTTATCTTTCGTTCCAAGACGTCCATTCAACAACCATTTGAATGAATCCGGTTTTTCTGATCCATTTAAATATCCGCAGCTATCAAAATCGGGGTATTCGGTTCTAATAAGCTCGACAATTTCTTCTGCTTTTATATCTGTTCTTTCGATAACTTCTTCGTTGTATACCAAATCTCCCATATCTATTTTTTTAGGCCCCAAATAAAAATCCACTTCACTGTTATTTACTGCTCTATATAGAATGAAAACCATCACCTGGACGATATCAATATTTTTCTGTGCCCATTTTACCATCTCCGGAACATATTGCATAGTATCTTCATAGACAGTTGAGTTAAATGAGCATGAAATATTCTTTGCATCGGCAAGCATTCTTGCGTAATGATAACGCAGCTCATTTAGTTCAATTTCACTTTTATCCTTCCAGCCGGGCCTTCCTTGCTTGCTGTCAATATGAAAAGTAAAACCGAAAACGCCAGCCTTTTTTAATTCCATTAAAAGATCTTTTGTTAGCGCTAATCCGTTTGTATTTAGTATGGGTTTGAGACCTCTTTCTTTTACGGATTTTACAATTTCAATAACATCAGGGTGGGTTAGGGGATCACCGCCGGCAATAGAAATTCCATCGACTTTTCTTAAGCGAGTGAAAACATCTAATTCTTGATTAATTTGTTCTAAGGATTTGTGACTATTTTTTTCGTTTTGACGATAGCAACCGTCGCAGTGAAGATTGCATGCTGCCGTTGGTTCTAACCAAGAGATTGAATTATCAGTTAGATTCCATGGTAATCTATAATAATCTAAATGATTTAACTTTAACATAATAATCCCTCAAGTTTGTGTGGTGCTAAAATATATTTGATATTGCTAAAACGCAATTTAA
>CAZRMA010000205.1:0-7033 GCA_964600655.1 uncultured Ignavibacteriaceae bacterium | reverse complement strand
GATATGGTATCAGAAATATAAAAAAACGAGATTGTTTATTTCACAAACCAATATGAAAAAATCGACATCACTATGTTAACCTTTCGTCGAATAATCCATTTTTATAGTTGCATATAGAGTAAGTTAATGCTAATTTACAGAAAAATCCCCATATAATTTATTTAGGATGTTAATGATTATCCCAAGAAATAAAATATTTTTAATGTTATTAGCAGTTTTAATTTCTGCTTTTTCAGCGAATATTTATGCCCAACTTTCCCCAGTTAGTGCTGAATTTTCTACGCAAGATAAACCACAATCGAAAGTGTGGTATTATGGAGGATACTGGTGGACTGTAATTCCTGTAAGTTCTGGTCCTGACGGCTCTGGCACTTATATTTACCGTCTTGATGGAAGTACCTGGACACAACTATCTTTAAGACTTGACAGCAATACAAACGTACAAGCAGATACGAAGGCTGTTGGTGATATAACCTATATTTTGCTTTTTCAGAAATCTCAAGAAAAAGCATATTTAGTTTCAGTTCAATTCGTAGCTGGTAGCACCCCAACCTATGAACTTTCAACTCCATCAGTTGATATTTCTCTTGCTTCAGGAGCCGAAACAGCTGTAATAGACATTGACAGCAATGGTAGAATGTGGTTAGCTTCAGCAGGGACATCACAAATATATGTCTGGTGGAGTGATTACCCGTATACATCCTGGTCAAATACAAATAGATATCAACTTAATAGTGCAGGTGTTAAGGACGATGATATTTGTGATATAACAGCTTTTGGTGGAGATAGAATAGGAGTTTTGTGGTCAAATCAAATAGATGATAAATTTCACTTTAGATACCATTTAGATTCTGAGACTGATCCAAAAACTTGGTTAACTGATGAAATAGCCTCCCCTGGAGTAAGTGGAAGTTTTTCTGATGATCATATAAATTTTGCGGTTAGTAGTGACGGCACTATTTATGCGGCTGTAAAAACTTCTTACGATTCTGATAGTAAGGTAACAATTGCTTTATTAGAAAGGCAGACTAATGGAACCTGGCACATTTATGATGTTTATGATGGCAGTGCAACACGTCCAATTGCCTTACTTGATGATACACACCATAAGTTATTTGTAGTATTTACTTCAGATAATAGTTATGGAGGTGTTGGTAATATTAAATATAATTGGTCTTATACTAATACTGGCATATCATTTCAGGGGGTATCTACATTAGCTACTGGTTCTTATAATAACGCTACCAGTACTAAGGATACTTTTAATAACCAGGTTGTAATTCTGTATTCGAAATCCGACAATACATGGAATGGTATAATACCAGATGGTGTATTTCCAGTGGAATTGGCTTCCTTTAGCGGATTACTTAACGGTAATGAAATTGAACTCAGATGGCGAACGGAGACAGAAGTTAATAACTATGGTTTTGAAATTGAAAGATCTACAGACAGAACTATTTGGGGCAATATCGGATTTGTACCTGGTCATGGAAACAGTAATTCCCCAAATGATTATGTGTTTACAGATAGAGATAGATTCATCCCATCGGGAAAAATTTATTACAGGCTGAAACAGGAAGATATTGATGGTAAGTTTGAATATTCTAATGCGATAAAACTTGAATACAAAGTTCAGTCAAAACCTAACTTATCTCAGAATTATCCCAATCCATTCAATCCCACTTCTGTAATTGAATATACTTTACCAGCAGATGAGTTTGTTTCGCTGAAAGTTTATGATATATTGGGTAGGGAAGTTGCTGCATTGGTAAATGAGAAACAAAATGCTGGTAAGCATTCAGTTAATTTTAACGGATCCAGTTTGGCAAGTGGAGTATATTTTTACATCTTAACAACGAATAATTTCGTTTTATCAAAAAAGATGAATCTCATTAAGTAATTTTATACCGGGGTTCTGAAAAAGTGAGCTGAAAATCTGAATGGAATTATTTGATATCAAAAGAAGATTAAAAGTATATTTCAACCTATCTTAAATAGATTATTTAATCTATAATAACTATAGTAAGAAATTTAATTTGTTATTCTACTGCGTTTTTAATGCGCTGAAATAATATTGGCTTCATATAGGATAACGGTAATAGCAACTCTCCAAAGAAATATTCTTTTGCACAGACTGCTACCTGATGAGATAATTTATTATAGCTAGATACAGGAAGATCTTGATAGTAAATTTGAATATTCATCTACAAATAGATTTTTTTTGCAAAGTTAATACTACGGCAAGCTTATTTCAGAATTATCCAAATCTATTCAATCCAATAACTAAATTGAATATTCCTTACCACAGCCGGTTTCATACCATTAAAGGTTTATGATCTCCTGGGCCGGGAAGTAGTTACTTTAATAAATGAAAAACAAAGTGTAGGCCAGCATTCAGTAATATTTTGATGCTTCTAATCTGCTAAACGGAATATACTTTTACAGAATTTCTGCTGGTGAATACTCTGCAGCTAAGAGAATGTCTTTAATAAAATGATAGGATAGTATCATATAACCCTCATTAAAGCAGAATAAGGTTACAAAAATACAGTCCATCATTATTTATGATAATTGGTTTCATCACAAAAGCAATTTTGGGGATATGTTATACAACTACTTTTTCATCATCATTTGATTCAAAACTTTTCGTATTATTTTTCTTTTCTTTATAAAGGAACCAAATTTGTTTAATATCTGAGTATGACATTATAAAATGTAATACAAGATAAACAGCAAATAACAAACTCAATAACAGGTAGTTACTAGTAAAAAACGAAATAATTAAAGTGACTATAGTCATTGCAAATAAACTTCCGGCATTATCTAATATCTCAAGAAATTTAATCCCCGCTACTTTTCTTAGAGTAATATTATTTATAAAAAATATAACTATTTTGGCTCCAAGTAAACCGGCTGCAGCACCATTTATACCATAATAAATTACTCCTAAAACAATAAATGGCACTGTAACGCCTAAAGTTTTAATAATTGACATGATCAGTTCAAGTTTCGGCTTGCCTATTCCTCTGAGTAATATTGTATTAGAGCTTGTTAATAAATGAACAAGTCCGGCACCTGCCATAAGCTGCATTGGTAAAACTGCTTCTCTCCATTTATAACCTAATCCAATTAGCACAAACGGTTTGGCAAGCAATATTAATCCCACCATTATCGGATAAATTACGATACAATTATATTTTATTACGGTAAAATAGTATCGTTTTATTTTAACCTTATCATCCTGTATTTTACTGTAAACCGGATAAAAAACTTTATTAATGACATTCATAATTTGCCCTCGGACAACATAGGTCACAGTATATGCCAGTGAATAAACGCCTAGTGGTCCTGCACCTAACATTTTACCAATTAACAAATAATCAATATTGCCCGTCAAAAAATTGAATATGCCTGTACCTGTTGTGTAAACACCAAAGCTGAATATTTTTCTAAATGAGTTTTTATCAAACTTTAAGTGAGGACGCCATTTACTAACATAAGAGTAAATAAGAACCAAAAACAAATTTGTCAAGACCCTCTGGAAAACCAGGCTCCATACACCGAAACCAGTTAAAGCCATTATAATTGCAATTGCAGAGGCGGCAATGTTACTGAAGTTTCTTGGCAGAACAAGTTTTTTAAAATCCATTTCCCTGGTAATATTAACTATATGAACCGTATTTAAGGGCTTTAGTACAAAGCTAATAGAAAGGACAGGAATGATAGATTTTAAAAGAGGCGCATTAAAAAAGTTGGTAGCTATCGGTGTAATTACAAAAATAAGAATTGTTGCTAAAAATAATCCCCATAATATACCAGCCCAAAAAGCAGTATCATAATCAATCGCTTTTAAATTTTCGTCTTTACGCTGGATTAATGCGGTTGACATCCCCATATCGCTGATTACTTTAATAATACCCATAAACACAACAGCAAATCCAATAATTCCAAAATCTTTAGGTAACAACAATCGAGCAAGTATTAGCTTAACTATCATACTTAACCCATTATCAATAACGAGTCCCAGGGAATTCCAAACAACACCGCCAAATATCTTATGTTTTAATTTCAAGTTGAACCTTTTATAATTATTTTAAGGCAGACGCGAGAAGATTTTTTTCATTATCTCCCCACCTTTTTTTGATACAAGATGTTTGAGCTTTCTTGCTTTTAATTTGTAAAAACGGAAAGTGCTTTTAAAGTAAATAACAGGACTGCTTAATTTCGTAAGTTCTTCGTAATGAACCCCTGTAAAACTTCCCCATTTCACATCAAACTGCTTTTTACCTTTAGGAATTTTAACAATAGGTTTATCCATAAAATTAAAATTTTCAGGAACACCGGCAAGATCATAACATTTCCAGAAGGAAGGTTTATCTGAATACTTATATAAAAATTCAAAATCTATTATGTAGATATCATGGTTTTTATCTATTAGAAAGTTAGATGGTTTGAAATCGAATAATGAATATCCTCTGTTGTAAATTTCTCTTAACAATTTTAAACATTTTTTTAACGTTCGAATTGAAATTCTATTGCCCAACGATTTACTTGCTTCAACATATGATGTTATAATATAGTTAGTACCTGTTTCCAATAAATCCGGAACTTCTTTTAAATCCTTAAAGGCTGTATATGCCTCTATTTCATTTGCTAAGAACATCTCACAATTTGGTTTAAATGTCTTTTTAATTGCTTTAGTCCTGTTGTATGTAATAAGCTCCACTTTAGCTCTTCTGGAATAACAAGATAAAACCTTTAGTACGGGAAATTGAGTCTCGAACATCTCTTTATACTTAATAATTTCTTCATAAATCTCATTTTCATCCAATCCTGCCAGCGAGAAATACTCCACTGCCTGTATTTCATTATCACTACTATGTACGCCATTACACCACTCGGTTTTATCGAAGAATTGCTTGTTCAGGAAATTTCGGATTTCATCTTTGCCTAGAATTCTTTTGTTTGTTAGACCGGGATGTTTTTTATAATGGGAAGTATCCGGTTTAATCGGGTATACATCATAAGCAACTATTAACGCAGCAGGCTCCCCCGCATTCGAAGGCCAGGGACCTTGATTCCAGTTTCCGCCTCTCACTTGTTTCGTAAATTCTTCCTTTACTGAACCTTCAATTTTTACGGTTTTAATTATTGTAAAACCCATTTTTTGAATAAACTTTTCGACCTCTTTTAGTAAACCTGTATTAATAATTTTTTCCCTAATGACAAAACATGCTGTGCCTTCAAATTTCTCAAGCAATTCTAATTGATGATGATGTAGCTCTTCAAGATATAATTTTAAATATTGATTATATAATGAGAGCTTATACTGAGTATCTAAGGGGGGGACGTACCCCTTAGTTTCTAAATAACTATGTAACCTTTCCAGAGTAAATTCATTAAAATCTATATTTGCATTTGCGGAAATGTTTCTCAAATAATTCAAATAATCGTGATCGGGTTTTTCAGTGGGCTTCAAGTTATATTTTTTAGTTGGTATCCCAGAATTTTCTCCTTTATGAAAAACCGCATGATAAGCGAGCAGGTAAAAATAATTTTCCCAGGTAGGTACTTTGAATGTATTCTTAAAAAGTACTGCTTCATTCAAAACTAGGTTCGCTAAAGAATATACATAATATGGCAAATGCTTAAAATCTGAACCTGGTATTCCACTTTTTGAATAGATATCGAAGGGGATTATGCCAGGTTGTCTATCAATTATTGAATGGACTCTTGTAAGATCATCATCATCTACTAACAAATCCACATCTTCATTTTCTTCAATGCTTGGCAAATTTTCGAACCAGCGCAAGATACAGTAAGATATATTTTTGTGATTTAACTCTTTAAAAAAATCTTCTAAATCAATTAAGGGAGAGAGATAATGTCTGGCAACTTTTCTAATTATTCTTCTTTTCTTTAATCCAATATATAAAGAAAATCTAAGCCTGCTCTTCAAATAATAAATACCATTAAATCTAGTTCGTTTGGCTAATAGGCTTTTGATTAAAAAGTAAATTATTGGGACAAGACTTAGCAAAGTAATTCTTTCAAAAAGGAATTTGGCTTCAGGAGTATTTTGTAATGCTCTTAATTCTTTCCAACCGGAAGCATTAAGTATAAGAATATCAGAAGAGTTTTTTCTAATAGCTCTTGTAAAATTCTTTCCCCCTAAGAAAATAGTTTTTCCCTCATTAAGGTTATTATTTTTAACTATTGTTAATAATTTGTTATTTTTGTTTTGATTCTTTTCGAAAAAGCTGTTTTTCGAACTAAATTCAATGATTCGAAATTCTTTATTCAAAAAATCAGATAGATTCTTCATAGGAATATTTTATTGGGTGCCAAGAAAATTGTTTCATTAATGCTAAATCAATCGACCGAATTTTAAGAACCTTCCGAGAATAATGAAATCTTAACGAAAAATGATTATTCATCGATAATGTTTAAGGAGTATTGGATTTATGGCCTTATACTACGGTCTATGAGGTCAATTATAATGCCAACAAATTATATATAATAATTAGCTAAACACATTTTCTGAACATTAAAATTAGTATTATTTACGATTTAATTAGTTAATTAATTTGAATATTATCATAAAATGAGAATAATAGTCCCATTTGGTATATATTCTCATTTTAATACACAGAATGATTTGATTTTAAGTGAGATTGTTACACAATTAGTAAGGCATTATATTTGTCTCAAACTCAATTATTAAAAAGTATTCCGGATTTTGATTGCTCTTTTTCTTCTTACATATCAAATAAAATTATCATCAATTGGAACAATAATTAAATGTTCAGTAACATTTAAATATAACAAATTAAATATGGAAGAAATAAAAGTAGCATATATAACTGGATTACGCAGAAGAGGCGATACAAAATTATTATGATAAATACAATTAATTATATATTATCACATTTACCAATCAAAAATAGGCCTATTTATATTACTAATCATGGCCGAAGCGGAACTAGTTGGATTGGAACCATCCTTGGGAAAGCACCTGGTATATTGTTCTATA
>CAZRMA010000204.1:0-7075 GCA_964600655.1 uncultured Ignavibacteriaceae bacterium | reverse complement strand
ATCCATGATCCTGCGCTGTAATTGGTTTTGCCGAAATCAGCATTAAACCCAAAACAACACCGAACAATAATTTCATTTTCATTTTATATTTCTTTCTATAATTTCTTGTATAAGATTCAAACTAAGCTAGATGGTATTTCCTATGCTATGTTGTTTTACCGCAACCAGCAGCTTAGTACCATCATTTTTCCATTAAACGATATCCCAACATCTTGTTGTATGATCATTCATTAACTAAATCGCACGGCGTCCACGAAAGACATTTAATATGATCATCACTATTGCTATTACAAGAAGAACATGAATAACACCGCCCATAGTGTACGAAGTTAGCAGGCCAAGGAGCCACAACACCACTAGAATAACTGCTATTGTATATAACATGAAAGTACCCTTTCGTTTTAAATTTTAGATTATAACTTTGATAATAAGCTATGAAGAGAATTAAAATAATCCAATCGAGCAAAGGGATGATAAAGGAACTACATCCATTGGTTGTGTTTTAACGCATTTAAAAATTATTCTGGAGAATTAGTGATAGAGAAAAAGAAAGCAAGAGTTGAAGATGATCTTCATGCTACTCGTGCTGCGGGTCAACAAAGAATTGCTGCCGGCGGCGGTATGGGCCGGAATGTACTAAAATATAATTCAAACATACGATTAAAAAAGGCAATCCCTTAATAGGATCACATTTGTTTTTTAAAATTAAACTTCCGGGAATTTACTTAAGACTTCCTCTTTTTTATACCCGATAATCTCATAAAAATTTTCATTCATATAATCAATTTCAACTGATTGATTTGTGTAATATACTTAAACCGGTCTTTGCTCAACTGCCTTTTTCACTAACGACAACTCTATCGGAAATTTATTACCGCTTTTATGTAATCCATATAACTCGATTGACCTTCTAGCATTCTAATTTGCTCCACTTTTTAAAAATAACATTCCATCAATTTCGTTTTCTCGATAATGTTTCAGAATAATTCGATCAAAATGCTGCCCTGTTATTTCTGTTTCATTATACCAGAATATTGCTTCTGCACCATTGGTCCAGCATCTGATAATTCCTTTACAGTTTGTTTTAATGATTGAGTCATTAACTGATTGTGCAAGTGAACGATATCTTCCTCACTTTCCCGCAAAGATCCCTCAGTCAGTTTCCGACTGGTTATATCGCGCACTGTAGCAAAGGTTGCAGGTTTTCCATTGTATCTTATAACTTCACAATTAACGTCAACTTGAATAATTGTCCTGTTTTTTTTAATAAATGTTGTTTCATAAGTATATGAGTCATCAATTCGTTTCTTTTGGTGTTCATCTAGTTTGTTAAGCTCTTGACTTGTAAGTATCTGGCTAAATTTCAACCCGTATAGTTCTTCAAGAGAATATCCTAACATTTCAGCAAATTGAATATTGGAATATAGAATCAGGTCATCCTGTGTTATTTCTATACCATCATGGGAATTCTCTACAATAAGGCGGAATTTCTCTTCACTATCTCTCAAAACTTTTTCTTCCAACTTGCGCTCTGCAATATCGTGAATCATCATTATTATTCGATCACGGGTTTTGTGATTTTTGAATGCAGTGGATGTAACTTCAGCAGGGAAATGAGTTCCATTTTTATGGATAAAAACTATTTCACTTTGTACGTTTTTGATTATCGCCCGTTTAGACAAAATTTTAGATAAATTACGATCGGCCATGTCCAGGATACCGAATATACCCCATTTTATAAATTCTTCTTTAGTATATCCAAACATTTTACATGCAGCTCTATTAGCTGTATATATTTTCCCATCTGTACCCGTTAACAGCATTGCATCAAAGTTGTCTTCAAAAAATGAGCGGTATGGTTCTTCACTTTCTTTGATATCCTTAATTTTCCAGATATTTACTTCCTGACTATCTAGTATAAAACCAATTAATACTGTTGCTAATGGGCAGAGGAGAATAACAGGAATTCCGATTTGCTGAATTATAGAAATTGCGATAGGGAATGGGTGGGTGAACATTATGAGCAGCATTTCAAGGTGTACAGCGAAGCCTAAATAAAATAATAGTTGAATTGTTAATTTCTTTTTAGTTCTCTTTTTATAAAAATGGAATATTGCTCCAATGAAAACTGAAGAAATTATAATTAGAATTCCGGGCACTAGTCCTGAACCGCCCTGGGTTATTCGAAAAATTATTGCTATAAGTCCAGCAATTGATCCGGAAACAGGGCCGAAGAATAATGCCGCCAGGCTTAAAACTACTGAATGTCCATCGAAGAACAATCGATTGCTAAAAATTAATGGATTCGACATTCCACTTATTGCCGCAATACCAAATAGGAGACCTTGTAGTAAGAGGCCTTTCCGCGAAGCACCGGGATATTTCTTTACTAAAACACCTGAGAAAATACTTAGGGCAAAAAGAATTGATAAATTATATATTAGTGCAGATAAAACCATTTACATCAACTCAATCTTTTTTCGGCCTCCATTAATACCGTTTAATTTTTATATTCAGTCTTTCTTATCAGCCAAGCAGATTATACACAAATTTCTCATTATAAAGCTTTGTATAATTTTCAAAAAAAAAGAATGCGAAGTGATTTCAAATCCTTTTGACTAATAAAGTAGAATTTCTATACTATTAAGAATTAGATTACCCCAATATGGGTTTCCCGGTTTCTATTGCATTCTCTATTTTCAATATTTACTATTATTAACATTTAACTGAGCTAATTGATAAATTCTTGAATTAACCAAAGAAGTTATTTTACATATTAGTTATTCAGAAAAATTGTTAATACATATATAACTCTGCCTATAAATAAATTAATATTGAATCAAATTGAATTCATTGAATCTATTAATAATTTATGAAATCATTTTACGCCAATTGGATATTAGTTAAAAATATACCGGGCGGCAATAATCCAAAGGGAGGAAAAAGGGACTACATCTTTAGAATTAGTAAGGCAACAATTTTGAGTTGTGTTATTACTGAGAGTTTTTAAATTAAAATTGTACTGCAATAATTTCTCAAATAGGAATTTCAATTTCTATTTTAGTTCCCGTTTCTAAAATGAATTTCATTTTACCGTTAAGCTGGCCAACCATTAAATTCACAAGATGGAGCCCCAAACTGGTTACTTTGTTAATATCAAAATCCTTCCTTAATCCTATTCCGTTATCTTCAACTGTTAATAATATTCGAAAGCCGTTTACTTTTAAATCCACATTTATTATTCCGTTATCAGTATTAGGGAATGCGTACTTAATAGAATTAGTTAATAGTTCGACAAGTATCATTCCTATTGTGGCGGCATTTTTTGAAGGCACAGTAATTTCAGCAATATTTTTATTGAGTGTGATCTTATTTGAAAGCTTAAGTGTCGATTCAATTACATTATTGATGTAAATATTAAGCGGAACATTAAAAAATGAATTGGTATCGTGCAGTAATGAATATAAGTCGGAAATTGATTTTACTCTTAAACTTAAGTCTTCAAGCACATTTATTGTTTCATCTGAAGTTACTACGCCGGTTCTGAGACGAATTAAACTGTTTATCATAGTAAAGCTGTTTTTTGTTCTATGCTGTATTTCTTTAAGCAATGCATTCTTGGCATTTATATTATCAGAGAGAATTTTATCATGTTTCACCCGGTCTGTTATATCGCGTATGTTACATTGAATAACATTTTCTTTGTCAACCTGATAAACATTACTTACAAATTCCACATGTACTAGTTTCCCAGTCGAAGTTTCCAGGGGTAAATCTTCATACCGGACATATTTCTTTTTTTGCAGCTCTTTATACAAACGCTTTGCATAATCAATCTTCTTGAAAGCACTGAGATCCCAAATCTTTTTTTCAAGAAATTCATCCCTGGAATAACCTAGCAGTTCAATTAGAAAAGGATTAACATCCGTGATCATCCCATTTTCTGCATTAAGTATTAGTATCCCGTCTTTAGCAGATTCAAACAGCCTGCGATATCGTTTCTCGAACATTTGCAATCTATTTTGATTATAAACTGTTTCTTTCTCTTGATTTTTCAATTTTTGATTTGCCTCATAAAGCCTAAATGCCATCTTAATGGAAGCATCGAGTACAGTAATACCGTTTTTAACTACATATCCATATGAAGTTATGTTTTCAGTTTTATCTACAATATCACGTTCTACGTGGCTGGAATGAAATAAAAGTGGTATATCATGATCTTTAAGAATAATTTTAGCTGCTTCAGTGCCATCCATTTCCTCGCCAAGGTTTATGTCCATAAGAATAAGATCAATCGGAGGGTAATTTAAATTTGCTGCTTCGATTGCTTTTTGGCCATTATAAGCAATGATTACATTATAACCATAGTTTTTTAATTGCATAGCATCATTCAATGCTACGAGTGCTTCATCATCCACGAGGAGAATGGTTTTCTGTTCTTTAGTGTTCATGATTTTGTATCCATTATTTCTTTATTTTGCCGCAGAATAAAACTTTAGAAAGTGCAAATATTGTGTAACATTTCTAAATGTTATCCTTCGATTAAGTTAAAACAGAAAATGTTAAAGCAGGTTAAAACACACGTCGCCCATGAGTAAAGTTGAGCATGATCATTATAATTGCAACTATAAGCAGAACATGGATAGTTCCTCCCATTGTGTGAGAGGTGATTAATCCGAGAAGCCATACAACAATTAGAACAATTGCTACAATGTATAACATCGCAAGTTTCCTGTTCTTCCAAATTTTCAAAGTTTAATTTCTATGTTAAGGTATGAATAGAAGTGATATGTATCAATCGAGCAGAAGGATGAAAAAGGGACTACATCATTAGGATTAGTAAAGAATGAAATTTGAATTGTGTTATTACTGGGAATATTTAATTGGGCGGCATTCTTAAATTAAAACTGTACTGCGATAATTTCTCAAATAGGAATTTCAATTTCTATTTTTGTACCTTTTCCCAGAATGAACTTCATTTTACCATTAGCTGGCCAACCATTAAATGCACAAGATGCAGCACCAAACTGGTTGCATTATTAATATCAAAGTTCTCGCGTAATCCTATTCTATTATCTTCAGATGTTAATAATATTCGAAAGTCGTTTATATTTAAATCTACGTTTATTATTCTCGTATTGGTGTCATTCATATTGTGGCGGCATTTTTAGAAGGCACTGTAATATTTGCAATATTTTTATTTAGTGTGACTTTTTTTGAAAGTTAAGTTTAGATTCAATTACTTTATCCCACCCAATTTTACCGCACTAATCATTGTTATTTGGAAGATAAACAAGAGACAAAAACCTTATTAAATGACTCAACCTTAGTAAAAGACTAAAATACGGCATTCATTTACCTTATTACTTTATTCAAACTGAAGAAAAAAAATTAGGAAAATGTTGATAATAATTATTTCTGTACCTATTATGTAAAAACTCTTTATTCAATGGTAAGCGAAAAATAAACGGAGATAAAAATGAAAATTCAGTACAATAATTTATATACACATTTTATTTTTATAACTTTAAATAGACAGCCTATCATTAAAGAAGTATATAGAATCAGAATAGAGAAATACATCAACGGGTATCGTTAACAATAACGATTCTAAATTATATGCAATTTATGCTAATCCTGAGCATGTACATTTTATCATATCGCGTTCTCCCAAGTTATCTGAGGAATATCTTTCTACAATTATAGCTGAAAGCTCAGAGAGATTTATAAATGATAATAAACTATGTCTTGGTCATTTTGCATGGCAAGAATCAGCGGCTGCATTTTCAGTATCAAAAGCTGATGTTAATAAAGTTTGTAAATATATACTCAATCAGCCTAAGCATCATCATAAAGTTACTTTTGCAGAGGAATATGAATCATTCATGAAGTTCTATCAGATGACCCTTCGTGTAACGGCCAATTCTGCTAAACCGATTAAATAGGTTTAATACACTGAATTAGGTAATAAGGTTGCATTATTAACAATATGCTTATGTTACTAAGGTGGAAACATTAAATTAGGTTTACAGAATGGTTTTCAATTTCCTAAGGTAGTAAAAGCCGAAAAAAACTTTCAATGCCAATTTAATTTAGGATATTACAAAGGGATACATTCATGCTGCCGCGATTAAAGAATATTTCATCTTTACCTCTCCCATTGAAGAGATCATGGTCAGTTCCTTATAGGAACTGGTAAAGGTATAGAAACCCTTTCCGCACTAAATGTCAAAAGTCAGGATGCAATAAAGAGAATGATTTTCAAATTTAAGACTATTGTTTTATGTCAAGACAGTTTTGCAAAAATTAAAAATATTTTTTTTGAGATATAAAACATTTACTTTTTCATTTTTTAAAATGAACCAATGCAGAGACGTAATAAAAACAGCGTCTCTGCATTGGGAATTAATTATTTTTGAATTAGTTTTATTTCAACTCTTCTGTTCATAGCTCTTCCTTCTTGTGTATCATTAGAAGCAACGGGTTGGGATTCGCCAAAGGGAACGACTTCAAGCCTGCTTCTTTCAATCCCTTTATTAATAAGATAATCTACAACAGATTGAGCTCTTTCTCTTGAGAGATTCTTGTTATATGAGTCTGATCCTTTTGAATCAGTATACCCCTCAATTCTCCATCTGGTTTCCGGATTATCTTTCATGGATTTAGCTAATTGATCTAGAGTCGGATAAGCTGAAGACAGCAATGCTGCTTTATTAAATTCAAAATTAGTATCACCGCTTAAAGTAATTTCCTTTCTAACAGTGTCAACATTCGCACAGCCTGTCAAATCTACCTGAGTCCCGGCTGGAGTGTTGGGGCATTTATCTTTATAATCAGGAACGCCGTCACCGTCAGAATCTTTTGGGCATCCTGTTGCATCTACTGGAGCGCCGGCAGGTGTCCCTGGACATTTATCCATATCATCATAAATTCCGTCATTATCACTATCGGGGCATCCGGCTTCATTTACTTTCATTCCTTTAGGTGTATTTGGACATTTATCTAATTTATCCGGAACACCATCATTATCCGAATCTACTGCACAGCCATTTTCATCAACCTTCCATCCTTGTTT
>CAZRMA010000203.1:0-7085 GCA_964600655.1 uncultured Ignavibacteriaceae bacterium | reverse complement strand
TAAAACAACCAGGCTTTCAAGCCCCAGCATCATATAAGCTGTTATTTCTTTTACGGCAAATGGAGAGGGATTAGTAGAAAACAAATATTCGCCGAATAGTATTAATTCAAACGGGAATAGAATTATTGCTGCAAATGCATGTGGTGTTAGTGAAAAAATTATAATTGCAAAATTATCTTTTATTCTATTCGATAATCCATTCCCTCTTTGGACAAATGAATTTATGATCGACAATATATATAAAATAGCAACAGTTATAATTATAATTGCAGCTATTTCAAGAAAAATATTCATGTGAACTTGGCTAAAATTAGAAGTCCAAACAGAAATTAAATTTGCATCAACGTAGAATTTAATTGCGACAAAAAATAATATTAAGTAAATAAAATTTTTATGTTCTGAAAAGACAATTAGCTGGAAAGCCTTTTTAGGTGATTCAATTAAGAATCCGAGAATTTGAAATAAATCTATATTGTAGACTCTATTCCGTAAATACGTATTACAATTTTTACAGTTAAGTTGATAAAAAGGATTTTCAGTATTACAGTTGCTGCATGTAATTGTATTTTTCATAAATCACTAATTAAAATTTTAATTTAAAACCAATCATTGGCTGATGTATATAAAAATTCTCTGAAACATTAAAATCAAAAAGTGCGGCATCAACATATGCATCTACTAAATTGAGAAGATAGGCTAAGGCCATATAAATTGTAATTAAATCTCTTTGATCTCTAAAGAAATTTCGGTTTGATTTATACGAATCTGTTATATATCCATTCTCTGCATAAAGATTTGCATATTTCCAGTATCTGTTATTATTCCATATCCACGCAGCAGTTAAGCCAATTCCAATTCCCCAAATTACTGGAGCTTTTATATACGACTGATTGTAAATTTGTCCCCACCCAGGAATGATAGCGCTGCGAAGTACAGCACCCCAAGGTGATTTTGTCATTACAATGGCAGTTGTATCTTCATTAGATTTATTTTCCTCTTGAAGTGTACTTTGCTGTGCGGAAACACAAATTTGCAAAGTGAAAATAATGATTGCGATTCTAATGATATGATTTGTCAATTATTTCAAAAAGTTCAAAAAGTCGTTCAAGCTCATCATTAGAATAAAATTCAATTACAATTTCACCAGAACCATCTTGCTTTTGTTTGCATAATATTTTTGTTCCGAATATTCTTCGAAGCTTATCTTCAACATCATTTAAATTTGCCGAAAACACGGATGATTTTGTTGTGAATGAAAGAGCTTTCTTTTTGTGGTCAGTTCCAGTTAATAATTTCTTAACAAGCTGCTCAACTTTCCGGACAGAAAGATTACCCTCTTTCATTTTTTTCAAAGCAAATAATTGCAATTCTTCCGATGGAAGATTTATTAATGCTCTGGCATGCCCTGAAGTAATCTCTTCTTTAACCAGACTATCTTGAATATCTTTCGGAAGTTTTAAAAGCCTTATCGAATTTGCGACTGTTGATCTGTCCTTTCCAACTTTATCGGCAATTGCTTCCTGCGTTAAACTGCATTCTTCCATTAGACGTTTGTAGGCAAATCCTATTTCAATTGGATTTAATTTTTCTCTTTGAATATTTTCAATTAATGCAAAAGCCAGCATGCTTTCATCGTTGTCCACTTTTATTATATAGGCCGGGATATCTTTATAACCAATATCGACACACGCACGTAATCTTCTTTCTCCTGATATTAATTCATACCCATGTTTACTTACTCTACGAACTGTTATGGGCTGTATTAGTCCATTTGATAAAATAGATTTTTTTAATTCTTCCAAAGCTTCAGGTTCAAAATGAACTCTTGGCTGGAAAGGATTTGGTTTTACATCACCAATAGGAATTTTGGCTAATACATCAATAGTCTGTCCGTCATCTTTACCAAGATCAGTATAGTCAGCAGCTTCAACATCTTTGTTTTTCAAATGCTGCTGGTTTATTAGCGCATCCAATCCCCTTCCTAAACTTGTTTTTACTTTACTCATACTTAATTATGTTTTTCTACAGGTGTATTTCTTTGAATTACTTCGGAAGCAAGAGACATATAATTTTTTGACCCAGATGATATCGCATCATAAAGAATTACAGGCTTTCCATAACTAGGTGATTCAGAAATTCTAACATTTCTATGTATTATAGTCTCAAAAACCTTATCCCCGAAATATTTCTTTACTTCTTCAGTAACTTGATGTGACAACCGCAGCCTGGTATCAAACATTGTCAACAACACGCCTTCAATTGTTAGATTTTTATTAAAGTGCTGTTTAACAATATTTATAGTATTTAGCAATTGGCCCAAACCTTCAAGAGCAAAATATTCACACTGAACAGGAATTAAAACTGAATCGGCAGCAGCTAGAGCATTCAAAGTAAGCAATCCCAAAGATGGCGGACAATCGATCAAAATATATTCATAATTATTTTTAATGTTTTCCATAGCTTTTTTTAATAGTCCTTCTCTATGGTCAATATCAACCATCTCGATTTCTGCACCAACAAGGTTTATATTTGATGGCAAAACATCAAGATGCGGCATAAACGAATTTATCGCTACTTCACCTATTTCTTTGGTTCCTATCAATACTTCATATACAGATGGAGTTTGATTATGGATGCTTAAACCGGATGAAGAATTTGCTTGTGGATCAATGTCAATTAATAACGTCTTTTTTTCAGCAGCTGCTAACGAAGAAGAAAGATTTATTGAAGTTGTAGTTTTTCCAACCCCGCCCTTTTGATTAGCTATAGCTATTATTTTTGTCATTAAATTGAGATTGTTATTATTGAAAATAATATTATAAGTATCAAAGATACACTATAATTCAATTTCTTAAAAATATGTATTAAAATATTATTTTCATAAATAAATTAAAAATATGTTGATCCCTAAAATTAAATTTTATCATAGTTCAATAGTTTCCCCATAATTTAAAACACGTGATAAAATTCCTTTATTCTCAACTTTCAGTTTAAATTCTTCAGGATCAGCTTTAATTACATCAAAAGTGTTATAATGTATCGGGATTGCCAACTGAGGCTTTACAAATTCGACTGCTTTTACTGCATCTCTAATTCCCATTGTATAATTATCGCCAATTGGAAGAAGCATACAATCAATTACATTCATTTCGCCAATTAATTTCATATCATAAAACAAACCAGTGTCACCAGTGTGATAGATTTTTTTGTCTTCAATTGTTAAGATTACACCGGCTGGTTCTCCGCCGTATCTATGATCCGGTGTTTCAGAACCATGATGAGCAATTGTAAATTTAACTTTTCCGAAATCAAATTCATGTTCACCTCCGATATGCATGTTGTGAGCGTTGAATCCTTTTTCTTTACAATAATTGGCAAGCTCGTTCACACAAATAAAAAGAGGATTTGTTCGTTTAGCAATTTTAAAAGCGTCACCCAGATGATCACCATGTGCATGGGTAAGGATAATAAAATCAGCATCAACATCCTTCGATTTTACTGGTGAAGTCGGGTTGTCATCTAAAAATGGATCGATTAAAATTACTTTTCTGTTAGTGGTTATTTGGAATGCCGAATGTGAAAAATATTTTAGTTCCATTTCTTCCTCCATTTAAATTCAATATTTAAGTTCAAGCAACTTTACTCAATAATTTACTAAATGATTTCAAGGCTTTTGAATGATTAAATTTCATAAGTTCAAGAATAAAAGTATTATTTAAACGTTCCCTTCTTTGACTGAGTTTACTTTTTATTTGTTCAGAAATCTCAACCTTATCATTCTTGCTTAATAGAAGAATATTTTCTTTCATTACATCAAGGTCGCGTACTTTTCCCGAAAAATCTTGAAGTAATTCAATTCTTTTATAAAATATTAAAAATATTTTTTTATCAAAACAAATTGTAAACAATTCCATGTTATAGCGCACTCTTCTCAAAGCTATTCTAACTTGATGCAAGTTTTCAACCGTCTTCTCCTCTAAGAAATCCCCGATGGAAGAATTTAACTGGTTTAACCTTTCAGATACTATTTTTACAGCGGCATCCTGAAAAATTAATTTTTTACGAAGGCCTTTTATTTCCCATTTTTTTTGCGCCATATTATTATGAGAAGATTATTTTTAAAAATCCTTTTATTGTTTGAATATTTTTCATCTTGCTTTTTTCTGTTCCATAAATAGTTGGAATATCGGCGAATCCAATTTTATAAGTATTTTTGGATGCATTCAGAAGTATCTCACTCTCAGCTTCAAATCCATTTGATGATGGTAAAATATTCTCTAATATACTTGTTTTATAAGCTCTAAATCCGCACTGACTGTCGATTATTTTTTGATGTGCTTTAAGAGACAACAATAATGAAGTTATTTTATTACTTAAGATTCTGTGCACAGGCATATCTGATAAATTATTTAATCTATTTCCTACCACGATATCAAATTTATTTAATTTTTCTGTAAGATCAGGAATTGAATTAGGGTTATGCTGTAAATCAGAATCTAAAGTAATTGTAATATCAGATTCTATCTCAATTGATTTTTTAAATCCAAGATTGAGAGCGTGCCCTTTCCCTAAATTCTTACTTGAAGATACTAAAATTATATTTTGCGAAGAAGGAATTTGGCTTTTGTAATCATCTGTTGAACCATCATCAACTGCAATCACAACATCTACATAGTCCAGTGTCTTCGTTATTATTTTATTTAGATTCGCACTTTCATTATAGAACGGAATAACAGCAGCAACCTTATTTATTTTGCCTAAGTTGTTCAAGAATAGCCTTCCATCCTTTTATTGAAGGAGTCTTAAAGGATTCAGATAATTTTTTCTTTAATGCATCTTTAGATAATCCCTTAATTAATTTTCCATCTTCTGCAATAGAGATGCCACCTGTTTCTTCCGACACAATCACGCTAACGACATCTGCCTGCTCGGAAATACCTAACCCGGCTCTGTGCCGCATTCCCAATGCCTCGCCATTTACAGAAGTTGTTGTACTGAGTGGGAGTGTGCAGCGCGCTGCTTCTATAACATCATTTTTAATTACTACGGCACCATCATGAAGTGCTGACCGCGGGAAAAATATTGTTCTTAAAAGGTCTTTACTCAGCCTAGCGTTAATCTGCTCGCCGGTTTCGGTATAGCCTCTGATGCCTGTTGATTTTACTAAAATCATCAATGCTCCGTGTTGATGTTGGGACATTTCGAAAGCAGCGTCCGCTACTATCTCTGCTTCTTGAGGTGAATTAGATTTAACAAACATGGTAAAAAATCTATTGCGTGCAACAATCACCAGTAATCTTCTAATTTCCGGCTGAAAAAGTATTACAAACGCAATCACCCATATATCCGTAATTAATTTTAACAGCCAGCTTAAGGCTTGTAAATTTGCAGCCTTGGCTATGAATGAAAGAACGAGCACTAACATTAATCCTAAGAATATCTGCGCGGCAATTGTTCCCCGTAACAGTATGTACAACCTGTAGATAATGTAGGTTACAATTGCAATATCCAGAATATCGACGAATGATATTGTTAAAAATCCAATTTTAAAAAGATCAAACATTTATTTTAGCTTATTTGATTGAGTAAATTACAAACTTGTATACCATTTTTAACATTGTGAGTTCGAATTAGTCTGGCTCCATTTTTAATTGCTATCCCTTCTAATATGGCTGATGATGTATCTCTTTCGTTTATATCCAAATTCAATGTCTTGCCTAAAAATGATTTTCTTGATAATCCAATTAATATTGGATAATTCAATTCCTTAAATTCGCTTAAATTTTTTATTAATTCAAAATTATCTTGAATTCTTTTTCCAAATCCGATTCCTGGATCGATAATAACCTTTGAAACACCCGCTTCCTTCGCTCTTTTACTTTGATCTTTAAGAAATTCAAAAACCTCCTTTACAACATCATTATAATGAGGATTCTGCTGCATATTTTTTGGAGTTCCTTTAATATGCATAATAATAATCGAGGCATCATACTTTTTAATAACATTAACCATGTTTTCGTCAAATTTTAAACCGCTAATATCATTAATTATTTGCGCCCCATTTTTTAATGACTCTTCAGCAACTTTACTCTTTGTAGTATCAATTGAAATAATTGCATCGTTCTTTTTATCTAATATTTTTTTTAGCACCGGAATGATACGGTTTATTTCTTCGTCCTCGCTTACGAAATCAGATCCTGGACGTGTCGATTCACCGCCTATATCGATGATATCAGCACCCTCGTCAATCATTTTTAAAGCATGACTTACTGCATCATCCAATTTCAAATATAATCCCCCATCTGAAAACGAATCCGGAGTAACATTTAGAATACCCATTACATAAGCATTCGAAAAATCGAATAGACGATTTCCGATTTTATATTTCTTGAATTGATGTTCCAAATTAAATGAAAGGATTATTTGATAAAATGATTTTTATATAACAAAGATAAGCTTTTATTTTGAAAATATTTTATATCGGTTTAATAACGCGTTCCATCATATTTTCGGGTTTAGAAAGATTTTTAAATCCATATTTTTTATAAAGTTCATGTGCATCATTTGTCCCAAGTCCCCAGCGATGAACATCTTGCAAATCTTGATATTCCATTATTGTTTTCATTAATAATTTCCCAAGTCCTTGCTTACGGTATTCTTCTACAATGAAAACATCCATAAGCCAGGCAAACACTGCATAATCTGTTACAACTCTGGCAAAACCAATTTGCTTATCATTCATATAAACACCAAAGCACAATGAATTTTCAATAGATTTCTTTACTATTGCAAGGCTCCTGCCTTTTGCCCAGTAAGATTTTTTATCTAAGAATTCATGAATTAAAGAAATATTTAGTCTTGATTTATCGGTTGAGATTACAAATTTATTTCCCATAATAAAATTTATTAATGAAGTATTTTTTATTAATAATTAAAATATAAAAAAATTAAATTAAGAATTATTACTTTAGTTAAATAATTGAAAATGGCATAATTGAAAATAAAAAAATGAATATAGAATTATAATGAAATAATTTAGTCAACCATAATCTCTTTCACACGGCCAACTTCGCCGGTTTCAAGCC
>CAZRMA010000202.1:0-7088 GCA_964600655.1 uncultured Ignavibacteriaceae bacterium | reverse complement strand
GGTTTTATTGATGAAAATGCTTCCGGAACTTTTATCTTACCAAAAACAGATTTATTTATTGCGATTCCACCAAATAGCAACCCTTCAATAAATTTAAAAATACTAAACAAAGAAATTATTGATGCTATCCCGGCAATTAATCCTTCGGTAAAATCTCTGAACGACTCAATAGTTACTTATGAATCGGTTGATAAGCCGGTTAAAATGAATCTGCAAAGTGATTTAACAATAATGGGGAAATTATGGATCGGCAATAATTATTGTTTGCATATACAGGTAAAACTATTTGATTTTGATGATTATAATAGAAAAGTTTTTGAATATGACAAATTCGAAATTGAATTAACTTTTAATTCGAGCCTATCTTCATTGCAGAAGCAAGTAAAAAAACAAGAAGAAATTAATCCGTTAATTGTCAACCCCCAATTTGCCCAGAATTATTTTGGTAAGCCAAATTTCCAAGTGACAGATACCGGCAGCTGGATTGACTATACTAAGGATTATTTAAAAATCGGAACGGCATTAAATTCTATTTATAAGATTGCACCAAATAATTTAACATCATTTAATGTTAGTGCAAATTCTATTGATCCAAAAACTTTCAAGATGTATAAGAATGGAATTGAAATTCCAATTTTTGTAAAAGGAGAAGATGATGGGATATTTAATGACAGCGACTATGTTGAATTTATTGGTGAAAGAAATTACGGCGGACATCACAGGGAGGTGAGTGAGTACGGGCAGGCTTATAATGAGTATTTAGGAAGATATACAGACACAACAATTTATTGGCTTACCTGGGCAGGTGAGAATGGTAAAAGAGTCAAGCAAATAAATTCAAATAACATAATAACTACCGATACACTTGAATATTATGATGAAGTAATTCATCTCGAAATAAATAACTGGTTTGATTTTTCAACGGCGGACTTAACAAGAAGAGAGAGTCCGTTTTGGATTGAAAATAAAACCTGGAATGAGGGCAATCTTGGGGTAGGTACAAGAAATAAAAACTTTATAGTTTCCGATGTTTATCCTGATAAACCAGTTGAAGTTTTTAATAAACTTCAAAGTTATGCTTCAAATGTATCTACTGATGCACATCTGTTAAGTATCTCGCTAAATAATGAATCTGTTCAAGATTCCGGGTATATTAATAAATATCAAAAGAAGGTTCTAACCGGCTTATACAATTCGAACGTTCTAAAAGAAGGAAATAATTCGTTAAAGATTCATTCATATACGACTAATGCAAATCCTAATCTTTGCATTGTTGACTGGTATGAAATTGAGTATCCACGTTATATTAAAGCTATAAATGATTCGTTGACTTTTTCGTTTCCATTTATAACTTCAAATAGATTTACTTCAATTAAAATTCAAAATCTTGATGAGAACAATTTTTCTATTTGGAAATATGGCGAGTCGTATTCGAAATATTTTTCATCTAAAAGAAACAATGAAATTGTAATTCAAGATACAATTGGATCGGGAGATAAATTTGTAATTCTAAATGAAAATAATTTACAAACCCCAAAGTTTTATTACGTTAAAAAATTTCGTAACCTAAGAAGCAGTCAAAATAAGGCAGATTACATTGCTATTACACATAAAAAATTTTTACAGCAAGTAGATCTGTATGCTAATTTTATCGCTCAAAATTATAACGTAACTAGTACAGTGATAGATATTGATGATATTTATGATGAGTTTTCTTTCGGACAATTTGATCCAGAATCAATTAAGGAATTTCTAAAAACCACTCATAACAATTGGCAGCAGCCTGTTCCAAAATATGTTGCATTGATTGGAGGAGCCAATTATGACTATTATCATAATAAAACCATTTTTCAAAAAGCTCCAGTTGTAAATAATTATGTTCCTTCATACGGTTCTCCTGTAAGTGATAATTGGTTTGTTACATGGGATACAACAAAAGCCTATGTTCCGCAAATGAATGTCGGCCGCATTCCGGCAACAACAAATAATGAGTTCGAAAAATATTTTGAAAAACATCAAAATTATTTAAGTCAACAAATTGATGCCTGGAATAAAAGATTTATTTTCTTTTCCGGAGGAACAGGCGATAATCAAAGTCAATTGGATCAGCTTAGAAATGTTAATGAATTTGTAATAAATAATTATGTAGCTCCACCTCCGATTAGCGGTAGCTACACTCATTTTTATAAGACAATTAATCCCAACACCAATTTTGGACCATATACTTCGGAGGAAGTTCAATCTGCAATTCAGAAAAGCGGTTTGTTTATTTCTTACCTTGGCCACAGCGGAACTCAGACATGGGATAACTCGATCACAGAACCTTCTCAGCTACAGAATAATCTAAATAAAAACCCAATGATCTCAGATTTCGGATGTTCAACCGCTCGTTTTGCTGAACCAGACATAAAATCATTTTCACAATTATTTGTAATAAGTCCGGAAGGCCAGGCAATTGCTTATATCGGTAATACATCTTTAGGTTTTATATCAACAGCTACTACGAGTCCGAAATTATTTTATAAAGAATTATTAGCCGATTCAGTTTACAATTTAAGTGAAGCACTTAAGCTGGCGAAACTGGATATGCTCCAGCAGTATGGCAGCAGTGGAGTTTATCAGCTATTTGCTTTAACAAATACATTAATTGGTGATCCAATAATCAGTTTGCAATTGCCAAATAAACCGGATCTTTCAATCTCTTTAAATGATATTTCATTTAATACATCCCAGCTAACTGACACAGCAGATTCAATAGATATAAAAATAAACTATCACAATTATGGATCTACCAATTCTGATTCAATAAAAATATTAGTCAAAAGTGAATTTAGTGGCCGTGTAAATTTTTCTAAACTATTTAAAAGAATTCTGCCAACTCTTGACGATTCATTGTCTATAACAATTCCCACAAATAATCTTCCTGGTGAGCATGATCTAACAATTACGCTAGATAGCGACAACGCTGTAAATGAAATAAATGAGGATAATAATTCAATTACAATTAAATTAAATGTTGCAAGCTCAACATTGAGAACATATTATAATTATTCTGTTGATCAGGAATCGGATGGATTGATTAAAATCATCAATCCAACTTTGAATCCTTTAAGTGAAAAAATTGTTTTGCAATTGAGTAAAACAAAAGATTTTTCAAATTTTCAAGAAATTACAAAAAATTTCGATACCTTAATTACTTCTGTAGATGTCACTTCACTTTTAAATTCCGGTAGGTATTATTTTAGAGGAAAAATTCTAGGTGCGAATGATTTTAATTCTGAACAATCTTTTTATTTGGGGAAAAAGAATAGATACTTATTGACAGATAGCGTTAGTTTTGCTACTGCAGATTTAACAAATCTTAGGTATTCAAATAGTGATGTTCAGCTTGATTCTTCTTCGATCACTATAAGTGTTTTGTCAGCCGGTTTTAATGACGGTAATTCTGCAATTATTACAAAGAATGGTGAAAATTTTATCCCGGAAAATACTTTATCAGGCCATCATGTTTGTGTTTTTGAAGATTCAACTTACAAATTTATAGCTTATAAAAGATTCGATGTACAAAGTGGCAGTGCAGCAGTTACCGATTATTTAAACTTTTTAGATACAATCCCTTCCAGCGATTTAATAGTTATTGGTATTAGTGACAACGCTCCAATCTCTTCTCAAGATTTAAAGAATGAATTAAAGTCATTTGGAAGCATCTACATTGATAGTCTTAAGTTCCGCAGTTCATGGGCATTCATTGGAAAAAGGGGGGCTGTCCCGGGATCTATGCCCGAAGCATTTGCTCTGCCATTTGGCGGAAGAGTTAAAGTTGACACAACAATAAGTAAAACAGTAAATAAAGGATTACTTGTCACATCTAAGATAGGGCCTGCTGCTTCATGGAAAAATATAGATGTGGAAAGCAACACTCCAGCAGATAGTAAAATTACTTTAAAACCCTTGGGAATTAAAGTTGATGGAACGGTTGACTCACTTAAGAATCTAACGTTGACAAATAACCAGGCTGATCTAAGTTCTATCGATAGTAAAAAATATCCTTACTTAATATTTATTTATGAATTTAATGCTTCAACGAATCATCAATCGCCTATAGTAAATAGTTTAGCAGTTGAATATAAAAAATCAGCAGAACTTGGCTTAAATTATCAAACTGTTTCGGTGTCAAATGATTCAATAAATGCTGGGAATAATATTCAATTATCTTTTAGAACTTATAATATTGGAGAAATTCCGGCAGATAGTTTTAAAATAACAGTAGATGTAGTAAAGTCCGATCAATCAACAGAAAGAATTTATGATAATTTTGTTTCGCAATTAAACCCTGGGGCGAAACTGCTTTCGCAGGTTAACTATAATCCGGGTACAAAATTCGGAAATCATCGTTTTGTGATTAATGTTGATCCTGACAAGAAAATAGATGAGCCTTTTAAAGACAACAACAATTTTGAGATTCCTTTTTACGTAATCCCTGATACTACCAATTTATTAATCTCTGATAATTCTTTCTCTGTAATGTATGACGGTAAGGAAATTGTGGATGGTGATTATATTTCTTCCAAACCTGAAATAACTATGAAACTTAATTATCCTGTCTGGTATTCACCGGATGATACCACTGCTATTGAATTTTTGTTGAATGATCAGAAATTAAGTTATAGTGAAATAATAAATTCAGTCGATGCTTCAAATAGAATTCAAACATTTAAGTATACTCCCACACTTGCTGAAGGTGATTATATGCTTAAAGTGTATGGGAAAAATATAAATGAGAATATAGAGTCATCTCCAGGTTATGAAAAATCATTCCTTGTGTCAAATGAAATGAATTTGCTAGAGGTATTTAATTTCCCAAATCCTTTTACTGATAAAACATATTTTACATTTAAACTCACACAAATTCCTGATAATTTAAAAATAAATATTTACACAATCGCGGGAAGACTCATCAAACAAATTGAAAAAAATTCTGGCCAGTTAGGTTATGATTTTAACAAGATTGAATGGGATGGGAGAGATGCTGATGGAGATAAAATAGCAAACGGCACTTATCTTTACAAAGTGATAATTAAGAGAGGTGACAAATCTCAAAATATTACTCAAAAGCTTTCAATACTTAGGTAAACTAACTAATTTAAATATAAGACATTATTTTTTATTAAAATCGATCTAAATATGAAAACAAAACTACTTACTCTAACTTTTATACTTATTTTCACCATTCCAATTTTTTCACAGTTTCGTGAATATCCAAGGCCTAATCAAGGAAATTTATCAGGCGGATTGGGTATGAATTGGATTGACGGTGAATTGTTCTATTCATTTTATTTTACACCTGAGGTTTCTTATGGAAATTTTGGAGTGGGACTAGGGCTTCAACTTGATTTCAATCAAGATGGAAAATTACGTTCACAAAATTTTGATGAAACTTCCGATTACATAAGTTTGATTAGATATGTAAGATATGGATTGAAAAATGATCCGCTTTACGTAAAACTCGGGGCACTAGATTATTACACACTCGGATATGGAAATATAATTTATGATTATAATAATACTCCAAGTTTTGATTCAAGAAAAAATGGATTAGTATTTGACGTTGATTTTGGGAAATTCGGACTTGAATCAATATACAGCCAATTCGGCGAAGCTGGTCTTGTAGGTTTGAGAGGTTATGTCCGTCCACTACAATATACTACTGCCGGGGAAATTCCAATTATCGGCATGGCTGAAATTGGGGCAACTTACTCAACTGATTTTAATCAATATTCGGGAGTAGTTTCCGGTAGTTTTGATAAAACTACCAAAAAGTTCAATCCAACCGATGACACAGGAAATATGAGTATAATTGGTTTTGATATTGGATTCCCGTTATTAGCCACAACTCAGGTTGATCTTAAACTTTATACTGCGTATAGTAAAATCATTGATTTTGGAAGCGGAGTTGCAACCGGCTTGATGCTTAACTTAAATGGATTAGGAATTTTTTCAGCGTCAGCAAGATTGGAGCGAAGATTTAACAATGATCAATATTTACCAGCGTATTTTAATTCTTTATATGAAGTTGAAAGATTTCGTGTTGATACATCTTCATCAAGCTTTTCAAGTAAAGCCAAGAGACTTTCCGAAGCTATCAATCAAAGCGATGGATACTTTGGAGAGTTAAGAGTAAGTATTTTAAATACATTTGATATATTGGGAAGTTATCAAAGGCTTGATAAAAAAAGCGACAGCGGAATACTTCATTTGGAGACTGATATTTCACCACAAGATTTATCATTTATCGCCCGGGCGGGTTACGATAAAATAAATATTAGAGATGAAAAAGATCTATTTAAGCTTGACGATAGATCCTATCTGTATGCTGAATTAGGTTACAAACCAATTCCGTATATCATTGTTTCAATGGTTTACAGCTGGACTTTTTCTGCTGTGAAGGATAATGATAAAAATGTAATTGATTACGTTTCTCAAAAGAGAATAGAACCAAGAGTTTATTTTGTAGTCCCGTTTAATTTTGGAGGAAGCGGTGAAGGCAATTAAATATTTGCTGAAATAAAATTTGTTAATTCATCAACAGTGTAAAAAACGTAATCGCTTTTAAAAGTTAATACTTCTTCTTTTGCATAGCTGTCCCATATTACTGAAGCAATTTCAACACCGGCAGCACGCGCTGCTTTGATGTCTGCCGGAGCATCACCAATCATTAAAACGTATTCTTTTTTTAGATTAAATTTTTTAATGAATTCAGTTATACCTTCAGCAGATGGCTTGTGTTCTTTTATATCATCTCCAGTTATAATTAAATCGAAGTAATAGAATATTCCCAATTTTTTTAAAGTAATTTCAGCTGCTGTTCTTCCTTTGCCGGTGTAAATTGAAAGTAAGATATTTTTTGATTTAATTAATTCAAGTAGATCTTTAATGCCCGGGTATAAATCAGCCATTTGATGATTTGCCGAATAATAATCATAATAATCTTTGCGGGCAGTTTCGTATTTATCGCCAGTCCATTCTTTAAGAATAACATCTTCAGTTGGCCCGAATAATTTAATTATTTCTTCATCAGTAAAATTTTT
>CAZRMA010000201.1:0-7132 GCA_964600655.1 uncultured Ignavibacteriaceae bacterium | reverse complement strand
CTTTTTTCGTGAATAATTCTACTCCATATTTTAGAAAATTTTAAACTTGAGTTTTGAACCCTATTAGGAAAATATTTTTTCCATATTGCCAAAGGTAATTAAACTTGTAATGAATATAAATATTAAAAAAAATAAATTTATCTTAATTTTAACCCTTTAATCATTTAATAATGACTTGCATCAATAAAAACTTTCTGAGGAAATATTTTTATTTATTTTTGTATATAGTTTTTACTAATGAGGTTGAAATGGCAACATTTATTCTTTGGTTATTATTACTTTTTCTTTGCTGGCCATTAGCATTAATTGCTTTAATAGCTTATCCATTTGTATGGTTATTTTTACTTCCATTCAGACTTATTGGATTTACATTTTCAACTTTGTTTAAATTTCTGGAAGAAATTATTTTATTACCATTTAGAATATTTCGAAAAACGAGTAGATCCTAATAAATTTTCCTATAAACCGAATAAACTACAAAATTATAATGTACTATATAATTATTTTTGCTGTTATCCTCGAATGTAGTGTTAGGGATTTGGAAAATGCTAAAATGTAAATATGTTGATGACATTTATTTATTAAACGCATTTAAATATTGTTCAATAAAATTGTTTTTCTTTTTTAATCTATATTGCATAATCCAGCGAGGATGAGGCAGAGCAACAATTTCCTTAAAGAAATTATATTCAGAATTTAATTCATTTAAATAATTATAGTTTGCTGCATTGCCCAAGCAGTAACAGGTCTCAGTTTCAATTCCAAATTCCAACTGTTTTTTAATACAATCAAGAACAAATGGTTTTATTTTCTTTTTGAGTTTAGAATCATCATAATAATTAAAATTCACTTTGCTCCCACTATCGTTTAACTTAACAAAGCCAAGAGGAGATACTGACGAAATATAAAACTCTTTGTAAAATTTATTAGTCCCACCATAAGCATTTATCATGTCGTAAATAAAAACTGAAGACGTTTCATGAGTTGCAAATTCATTGAAAGGGATACCGCATTCTGAGTTTAATCTTTTAGTATCTGTAAATGGAATTCCGGTTACACCAGCGGCATTTCTGCCAGGATTAATTCCAAGAATTATTTTTCTTTTCTTATTATCATTATAAAATTTCTTATAGAATAATTGAATTGTTTCCTTTATTTTTTTGGATTCAGAATCAAAATAAGGGTTCATCACTTGTACTTTCGAGGGAAGAATTGATTCATCAAAATTGAGTTGACTGTAGAAATTTAAAATTTTACGATGAAATTTCAATTTATGTTTTTGTTTTTATTCTTAAAATTATCTTGAATCCCAAACACAAAAAAGCTGCAAAACCAAAATCAATTTTGCAGCTTAAAATGTGTGCCCGAAAGGGGACTCGAACCCCTACCCACGTACATGGACTAGACCCTGAACCTAGCGTGTCTACCAATTCCACCATTCGGGCAATTTTTATTTATTAATATCAATAATCTATGAATCAAAATTACTAATATTTTGATTTAAATTATTCATAAATAAAAATCACCAGCCTGTGTCCCCTCTTTTATCTTCCTGCTTAATCTCTTGCCCACCTGTATGTATCTCACACTTGCGCGGAATGTTTTTTGAATTAACAATATCTGTTATCGTAACCGGACAATATTGGGTAGCGGTTCGTGTATCACCTAAATCCATTGTCTCCTTACAAAACTTAACTGAATCAATTCCTGAGGCAAGCTGAAAATATTCCAAAGGCATTTTTGTTTTATCATACGTTTCTTCCATAAATTTTGCCCAAATAGGCAAAGCAGCTTTTGCTCCTTGTCCATACCAATTTGTGAATTTAACTCTATGATCATCAAATCCTACCCAAACGCCTCCGACAAGCTGCGGAGTGAATCCAATAAACCATGCATCAGCATAATCCTGCGTTGTCCCTGTTTTACCTGCTGCCGGCCTATAAAAATATCTTCTAACCCCAGCGCCTGTTCCATAATTAACCACATCTGTCATCATATCAGTAACAATAGATGCGGTTTGAGGAGAGATGGCTTCACTGTAAACGGGACGAAATTCATCAATTAAAATTCCATTCTTATCTTCAATTTTTAAAATTGAAATTGGTTCTACATGAACACCATTGTTTGCTAATGTTCCAAAAGCTGATGTGATTTCTAAGGGAGTAACTTCAGAAGTTCCCAGTGCTATTGATGGAACGGCTGAAAGCGGAGAATTAATGCCCATGCGTTCAGCATATTTAATAACTTGAGCAGGCGGAGCAATCTCGCTGGTTGTCATCCTTCCTGCAACAACATTTATTGAATTTGCCAATGCTTCGCGTAAAGTCATGTATCCACCATATTCATCGTTTGAATTTGAAGGAGACCACCCTTTAAAATCAAATTTCTGATTTAATAAAGTATACGCAGGGAAATAGCCTCTATCGATTGCAGTGGTGTAAACAAAGGCTTTAAAAGCTGATCCAGGCTGTCTTCGGATTCCAGTAACATGGTTTAAACCTCTGCCAAAATTTTGATTCTCACCTCCAACCATAGCTCTTATTTGTCCATTGGTAGGATCAATCACTACAAAGCCTACCTGTATTGTACTTTCATCTTTTTTAATTTTATCTATAAAAATTTTGTCATTCTTTAACTGATTATAAACCTTGGCTTTTTCTTCAGCAGTTGCAGCATTTTTATAATTGGAAGAAGTTCTAATATCAACATCGATAATATTTGTTAACAAGGCCTTATTTTTATCCCAGCTCCAATTTTTATCAAATAACTTTTGATACTCAATTAAATGTTCAGCGGCTGCTTCATTTGCTATACGCTGCATGCGCATATCAATAGTTGTATAGATGTTTAATCCGTCACGATAAAGATTATAACCATATTTATCAGACATTACTTCAAGCTGTTGTCGAATATATTCCATAAAATGTGGAGCAATTGATTTAGAAGGTGAAATTATATCTGAAGCCAATTCAATAGGCCGCTGCTTTAATTTTAAATACGTAGCTTGATCAAGATATCCCATCTGAACCATGTTATACATCACCAGATTGCGTCTTGCGAAAGCGTTTTCCTTCCTTTTAACAGGATCATAAATAACATCTGATTTTAACATAGCCACAAATAATGCGGCTTCCGATATTGTTAAATCTTTAGCATCTTTATTAAAATAAAGTCTAGATGCAGTTTCAATTCCATAAGCACCTTTTCCAAAATATGAAATATTAAAATACAACTCCAATATTTCTTTTTTAGTGTAAGTTCTTTCAATTTGAATTGCAGTTATCCATTCCCGAATTTTACGAATACCAGTTTGAAACATTGATTCGTTACGGTTCTTCAAATGATATAAATTTTTTGCAAGCTGCTGTGTTATTGTACTAGCACCTTCGCGGGAAAAAGTTAACACATTTTTAACTATTGCTTTAAGAACACGCGATAAATCTACTCCCCAATGATGATAAAATTGTCTATCTTCAGTTGAAATTAAAGCATTGATTAAATAAGGAGGAAGGCTATCAATATTGGTTTCAACTCTATTTTGAATAAAAAATTGTCCAAGTACTTCTCCATCCACTGTGAAAACTTTGCTTGCTAATTGCGGTTTCGGGTTTTCTAATTGTTCGAGTGATGGTAATCCGCTGTATACAAAACTTATAAATGCAACCAATAATGCTAATAATAATCCCCAAATTATAAACCATTTATTTTTATTATTACCTTTTGATTTTTTAGGTGGTTTTTTACCCCTTTCTTCAAAGTACTTCTTGAAATCAACATTAGAAGATTTTTTTTTGGCCATTTTAATTCCAGTCCACTATTTTAAATTCATTATCTTTGAAAATTCCGTAACATGGTTTATCCAGCCATGATCCAAGATTTATGTAGTATCCATTCTTATAATGCTCGAACAATCGTTTATGAAGATGCCCGAATAAAACGTAATCAAAGCCTTCATCAATTTTATTTTTCGCAGTTTCAAATAATCCGTCTAATTCACCATAATCTTTTTTTGAGGTATAATCTCTGCTTTTTTTACTTGTGCTGCTTGCAAGTGATATTCCCCAATCAGGGTGTAAAAGAGAATATAGTTTTTGAATTGTTTTATTCCGCATAATCTTCTTTAAAAGATTATAACCATAATCGTTTTTTACAAGTCCATCTCCATGCCCTATGAAAAATTTTTTACCATTTAATTCAGTTTGAATTGCATCTTCATACATAACTGCCCCAATTTCATGACTGAAAAAATCTCTGTGCATAAAATCATGATTGCCGATAAAATAATGGAGCTTAACTCCATTTTCGGTTATATTTTTTAGAGCATTTAGAGTTTTAAAAAATCCCTTTTGATATACATATTTATATTCAAACCAATAATCAAAAAGGTCACCGACAATAAATAATTCATCACAATTACCTTTGGCAAAATTTAAAAATTTAACCAGCAATTTTTCTTTTTGAGACTCGATATCTTTTGCCTGCAGTCCCAAATGAATATCAGAAATAAATAAATATGTTTTTGACACAGTTTCAGTTGAAATAATTTATTGTTTCTAACCCTTAGACAAAACCTTAAAATCTTTTACTGTGAATATAAAAGTATAATCCTTGATTTTGTCGTTAATTTTAATTGGTAGTACTAATTTAATCTTGTTCCCAATTACACTTTCGGATTTATTAATTAATTTTTCTTTACTATTTAATTCGTAAGGAAGTAAAGTCACATTTTTACTAAATAATATTTCATCCATCCAATCTTCATTGGCTAAAATGATTGATGGTTTAATCTTAAAATTATTATCTTTCTTTTTCAATTCTTCGAGAAGCTTCAAATCATTATATGAAGGCGAAGAAGAACTTGGAATTGATAAATTTTCTTGACTTTTATTTGAGTGATTGATTATAAGATTAGTATTATTTAAATAATCGGAAAACACTCTAACACTATCCCAAATAATTCTAATTGGCCTATCAGTTTTGTTATGTATATACAAACCTATTTCATAGGGAGTACAATCAACATTTAGTTTAATAAAATCATCTTCAAAATAATGATTATATCGGCCAAAGCTTTCATTGCTTTGAATTAAATTTTTGTGTGTACTATCCAGGTATTTATAGTCATAAAAATATCTTGAAATATAGCTTGAGCATCCGATTAAAAATAACAATGGGAGCACAATAATTAATACTTTTTTCATTAGCTGCCTTTTAAAATTTAATAGAATTTGATTTCAATAAAATTCATTCTTTGTATCCTTTTGATCTTATATTAGCAAGAAGCCAATTATCCGGATCAAAAATTAATTCAATGGGTTTTTTGTTAAGTTTTAAATCAAAATCTTCATCTCTTTCTTTGATTTTAAGAATTCGATTTTCACTGCTGCTGTCAGCATATTCTATTTTAACTTCCAAAGGAAATTTATAAATCGAATATTCATCTTGATCTTGTTTGAGATTGAGATTCAAACTAAAACCTTCACTAGTCTTTTTTGACTCCCAATCATAAATCAAAGTTATGTTGCCTTCACCATTATAAACCCATTGATCAAAAAATTGGGATAGATCTTGGCCTGATACATTTTCGCATACAGTTTGAAAATCCTTTGTGGAAGCAGACTTGTACTCATATTCATTAAAATATTCTCTCAAAATTTTAAAGAAAGTTGAATCTCCTACCTGCCATCGAAGCATATGGAGCACCCATGCTCCCTTATCATAAACAGTAGCTGAAAAAAGGTCATTTTTAGGCTCGATGAGTTTTCCTTTGAAGTTCTGCTGATACTTACTAAGCATGGTTGATATTAAAGCTTTTTTACCGGATTTATTTTCGTAATATAATGCCTCGCAATAAGTTGCGAAGCCTTCATTTAACCATATGTCATTCCATGATTTAGGTGAGATTGCATCACCCCACCATTGATGAGCTAATTCGTGGATCAGAATATCTTTAAAAAAGTTTCTTCCGCTTACAAAATTAGATCCAATTCCTGTTATTGTTTGATGTTCCATAGCACCTAATTGCCATAGAAATTCAGCCACACCATACTTCTCTTTTATAAATGGATATTCCCCAAATGTTTTCGCAAAGAATCTAATAAATTGAGGATGCTCCGCAAAATCGATTTTCGCATTTTCAAGATGTTTGGGAAGGACGTAGTATTCAATATTCATTGTGTCTTTTTTATCAAGAGATACATACTTATCCTCAAAGTTATCATAATCAGATGAATATAGACAAATTAAATAGGTTGCAATGGGATACACGGTTTTCCAAGAATAAGTCCTCCTGTTTCCTTCAGTTTTAATGTTGTACAAAATGCCATTTGAAACGGAAGTTTGTGATGAATCATTTGTGATTTTGATATTTAATAAAGCTTTATCCGAAGGCATATCATTGCAAGGAAACCATGAAGAAGAATAATTCGGTTCACTTAAATTATAAATGAGACTCTGATCATTGATCTCTCCAAAGACAAATCCTGCTAATCCCGCCTTTGCAGGAGTTCCTTCATACACTACTCTCACAGAAAAAGTATCTGAATTCAATGCCTGATTCAGAGGAATGGTTAATCTGGTATCTTTATTTAAATAATCTGTTTCAGAATTGTTTAATTCACATTTTGAAATTTTCATATTGTCATAAAAATTGAGATCTATATGCGTTAAATTTTTATCAAGCAATTTGCCGATTATGGTTACATCACCTTTAAGTTTTTTGGCTTCCGGATAAAGTTCAATATTTATATCATACTTTAACACGTCCGTTAATTTTTGATTAGCAGATATATAATCCGAAGGCACACTAACCTGAGCGGCGGTTAAATAATTACTTTTAAATTGTTCTTTGCTTTTGGAAATAGTTTGCAGACTTTGTTGCAATGGTGAAATTCCTAATTCCCAACCAATAAACAAAAGTGCTGCGAATATTATAGCAGCAAGAAATTTATATTTATTATGCATCAATAATTTGACAAAATCAGAAATTATAATAAAATCTTTGCCCAGGTTAATTTACTTCTTAAAAAGAATTTCATAACTTATTAGCTGAAAGAGATCAATCAATTATTTTATTTGAAAACAAATTTAACAATTTCTTTAATTGCCAATCAAATCAATATTCTATATATTA
>CAZRMA010000200.1:0-7176 GCA_964600655.1 uncultured Ignavibacteriaceae bacterium | reverse complement strand
AACTCTAAGTGAAACCATACCAGATTCAGTCAAACTGAATTTAATAGTTGTACTAGGGTTAAATGGATTCGGATAATTTTGACTTAAATTAAAATTAATAGGACTGTTTGTTGAATTGACTTCAATTGCTTTTGAATATTCATAACTTCCATTCAAATCAATCTGTTTCAATCTGTAATATACTTTGCCTTTTGCGTTATCATCTAGATAAGAATATGCTGTAGCTTTCGTCGATGTACCATGACCGGGAATAAAAGCAATTTTCTCAAATGATTTATTATTAGTGCTTCGTTCTAAATCAAAACCAGAATTATTAATTTCTGAAGCAGTAGCCCAGCTTAATTTTACACCGTTTGTTAAATTTACTGCTGAAAAAGATGTTAGTTCAACCGGAAGAGCTTGAGTGCCATTAGGCGCGCCAGGTGTAGCAGTGGCTAAAGTGTCCCATGTAAAACTTGAATAATCTGTCCCATTCCCAACTAAGCCAATTGAAGCGCCAACTAAAGTTGAACCTCCTTCTGATACTCCAATATCAGTGCTTTCAACTCCAATAGCTGGGCCATTAACAGCAGTAAAAGTGCCCTCATAACTTAAAAATTGCCCAGGAATTAAAATATTATTATACGCAATTGCCATTCCATCAGGTGCTCCATTTTGAATCCCAGGAATTGAATCAGCGTAAAAAGTAAATCCATCAATTGTTACCCCCACGTAAAATTGATCCAAAGTTAAACTATCATAGAATGCTCCACTGGAGCTACTACCATTATATAAGTAAACCTGAAAGTTGGATAGATCCGCAAATTCTTCATTAACTACAACTTCAATGAACTCAGAGCTATCTGCGTTAACATTGTCGTAATGAATTTCGTTTATCCAGGCAGCGGTAGGGGCTTGTGCATAAATTGTTATGCTGAGTAAAAATATACCTAAAAGTAGAATCAGTTTTTTCATAATACTCCTTACGGGACTTGGGAATCCCCTTTATTAATGGAAAATAGTTTTAGCACTGGAGGATGTGCTGGAGCAAAGATAAAAAAATAATTACAAAAAGTGAATGAGTTAACAATTAATTAATATTAATTATTTGGGACTTTTGGGGATGAATTTTAGGAGGAATTTAAAAATACTATTTTTTAATAATTTTACCCGCTGTCAATATTGTATAATAAAAACAAACCCGGTTTCTTAAAGAAACCGGGTTTATAAAGGGAAGATTATTTTATCAAAGTCATTTTCTTTGTCTGTACAAAATCACCTGCTTTAATCTGGTAGAAATAAACACCACTTGATAATGATGATGCATCAAAATTAACTTCATAATTTCCAGGAGATTTTTTTTCATTTACGAGTGTTGAAACTTCATTTCCCAAAACATCGTAAACTTTTAAGCTCACAAATTCCAATTTTGAAATTTGAAAGCTAATCTTCGTTGAAGGATTGAATGGATTTGGAAAATTCTGATTAAGAGCATAAGCTTTAGGAATCGAATTAATTAATACTTTAGCAGTATTGCTATACTTAAACTGGCCATCGTTATCAATTTGTTTTAAGCGATATTCATAAGTGCCGTTATTTATATTTTTATCTGCAAAAGAATAATTATTCTGTGAGTTAGAAGTCCCATTTCCTTCAACAAATCCAATATTTTCCCAACTACCTTCTTTAGCGTTATCAGTTTTTCTTTCTACTTTAAATCCATTATTATTTACTTCTGTTTTAGTAAACCAATTTAATACAACATGATTATTTTTAAATGAAGCAGTAAATGAAACAAGTTCAACCGGTAATAAATTATCTATAGTTGTTTCCCATAACCCTCGGCCAAATGTACCGGCTCTTAGCTTATTAGTACCACCGGTATAAAGTATTTCTAATTCTGAAACCACAACATTTGGCAAACCGTTATTAAAGGCGACCCAATCATTAGTTCCATCTTTAACATAAACACCTACATCTGTGCCTACAAACAATACATTACGATCAGTAGCAGTTTTATACTGCACAATGCTCATCACTGGAAGATTGGGTAACCCGGTAGAAATATTTGTCCATGAACCACCGCCATCAGTTGATTCAAATACTTTTGACCCATCTGTATAACCACCTAATGTAATCCAAAGAGTGCTAGGGTCATTATTTTTAACAGCAATATAAGTAATATAGTTTGATATTGCTGATGGTAAAGTAATGGAAGTCCAGTTTGTGGCTCCGCCATCTGTAGTTTTCCAAATATTTGTCTGGTCTGCAGTGTATAGAATATCTGAATTAGATGGTGCAATTGCAAGAGATCGTAATTTAACACCAGCGCTGAGCTGCTGGGAAACGCTATCCCAATTATTACCTCTGTCGGTTGTTTTCCACACCTTATCATATCCGGCAAATAATGTTGTATTACTATTTGGATCAATAACATAGGGTGTAACCCAAGCTCCAGTTGGCTGCCCAACAGGAATATTAGCTGATATATTTGTTGGAAATGAAGACCCACTATTAGTGCTTCTAGAAATTTGTCCTTGAACATAAGTAGCATACATATAATTAGAATTAGAATAATCCACAATACATTCCATTCCATCGCCGCCTTTGGGATCAGTCCAAAATCCAGCATTGTATAATTTTGTCCCATTGTCTTGAAGCCCTGTTATCACGATGTTAGAATTGGTTTGTGAAACACCAATTCTGTATACCTGGCTAATTACCATTCCGTTCGTTAAATCCGTCCAGTTAGTTCCACCCTCATTGGTTTTATAAATTCCACCGTCATTTCCTTCAAAAAGAGTTGAGTTGTTTTGATAAACAAGTGCATGTTTATCTGCATGTACCACGGCTATACCGCTTTTATTGTAAAATGCAGAGCTTGTCCAATTATTAATAGCATTAAAACTAGCACCTCTATCCGTTGATTTCCAGGTTGTTACACCTCCAATAAAAACTGTGTTAACATTTGATGGATCCACTGCAATACACAAGTCGTAGCTGCCTTGTCCTCCATTACCCCCTGAACCATCTGTATAATATCCTAGCATTCCTGCAGGGGAACCAGAATTGACTTTTGTGAAACCTACTCCACTATCTGTTGATTTATAGACACCATTTACACCACCAGCACCATTGGAACAAAGTAGATATACCACTGTGGGATCACTTGGACATACAGCAAGTTCTGTACGCACAGCATCAGCACCGCTTCCATAAAGAAAATTTGTATCCCAGGTTTCCCCCCCGTCCGTTGATCTATCAAAATACTGGTCTCCGCCGTAAGCCTCGGTGCCATACATAATATTTGGATCACCTGGTTTAAAAGCTAATCTCCAATCCCGGTAAGGAGTTTTTTGAGTCCAATTATCTCCTCCGTCAGTCGTTTTATAGATCCCATCTGAAGTTGCTGCAAATAGTATCAAATTATTCGAAGGATGAATCAAAAGACTAAAAACTTTTTTGCCAAGATTTTTTGCAAATGATAAACCGGTAGTTAGCCAGCTCCCACCACCATCAGTTGATTTTAAAACACCAATGCTTACATTATCTGCAGCCTGTCCACCACCAAGAGACCACATACTTCCTCCATCTCGATCTCCAGTAGCAATATATATTGTATTTGAAGTTTCGTAATCACTAGGAATAGCAATATCACTTACCCCAAGAACGGGTTGATCGTTATTTAGAATCGTCCAATTGGAACCACCGTTTGTAGTTTTCCAAATACCTCCGGATGGACTACCAACCCAAAAGGTATCAGGCTTAGTAGGATGAAAAGCTATACAATTAATACGCCCGATGCCATAATATCCATGATTAGAGGAATTTGTACCAAGGTTAGTCCAGCTTTCGTTATATGCGGTTTTGCTTAAAGCATTTTTACGTGCTTTAAACTTTTGATATTCAATAACTGAATTTGTTTTAGGAAATTCTCCCGTTTTAGTATTCACTCTTTGCTCCCAATAATATTCCCATCGTTTATAAAGGCTCCACCCAGGGGCTCCGCCATCTTCGCCATCTTCATCAATAACACTACTCTTATTAAGACTTTTTGAGTTCCAATAATCTTCCATTTCTTTCTGAATATCATAAAAATTTGAGCTTTTATTAATATTTGCTTGATTTTTTAGAGATGCACGCGTTGGATACTGTGAGTAGATAGGCGAGCAGAAAGATAGAAGCAATATAATACTCAACACTTTTTTAAAATAAGTATTAAATAAATTTGTATCATTTTTTTTCATATAATCTTCTCCTTTTATGATTATTGGAAACGGTTCACCGGTTAATTTAAATGGACTACTGCCAGTAATTGTTAAAATAACTTGTATTATTTCAGCAGTGATAGAATTCTAACTCAGGAACAATTTAGAAAATATAATTCTATTCAAGAGATACAAATTATCTCTAAAATATTATATTATAGCTATGAGATATTGTATTTAAGGAATAGGGAAACTATGGGCGGTAAAGTAAGGAATCGAAGTCGAATTAGCAATGGGATTTTATAAAAGCTCACAATTTAATTTTTAAATAATCTAAATGAATTCAATTTCGACTTTAAAGTATAAGGATATTCGTGATATAATGCACACAGTGTTGGAAAGATGGTATATTGGAAATTAGAAATATTGGAATCTATTGAATTGCTGAAAAAAAAATCATCTACAATGAATGGTCCAAAATTATATTTTTTCTATAAAACTATACATCTTTTAATAGCACAAGAACATAAAATCTTATGTCAAAAAAAATAATTATCACCGGTGCTACTGGCTTAATCGGTACAAAGCTTTCTGAAAGACTTATTTCGAAAGGAGATGAGATCATCGTCTTCACTCGAAGCATTTCAAAAGCAAGAGAATTAATTCCTAAAGCATCTGCCTATGTAAACTGGGATTATAATGATATTAATTCATTTCAAAAATATTTGGAAGGAATTGATGCAGTTATTCATCTTGCCGGAGCAAACCTAGCCGCAGAAAGATGGACAAGTAATTACAAAAAAATTATTTATAAAAGTAGAATTAAGAGTACAAACGCTTTAGTTGAAGCTATCAAGATTGGGGCAACTAAGCCAGAAGTATTTATTTGTGCTTCCGCGGTGGGGTACTACGGAAATAAGGGTGATGAAATTATAAATGAAAACTCTCCTATGGGAAATGATTTTCTAGCGCTTTTATGTTGTGATTGGGAAAATGCTGCGAATCCAGTGAAGCGTCACAATATTAGATTAGTACAAATAAGAACTGGAGTAGTTTTAAGCAAAGATGAAGGAATGCTGGGTAAAATGATAACACCCTTTAAATATTTTATCGGCGGGCCATTAGGCAGCGGGAAGCAATGGGTTCCGTGGATTTCTTTAGATGATATGATAAGTATTTATACTTTTGTTTTGGAAAATGAAATTGAGGGCGCTGTGAATGCTGCTTCTCCAATCCCGGTACGAATGACAGAATTTGCCAAGCTGCTTGGTAAAAAATTGAATCGTCCTTCTTATTTAAAAGCTCCAAAGTTTGGAATCAAACTAGTAGTTGGAGAAATAGCTGATTCTATTTTATTCAGTCAAAGGGTTATACCGCAAAAAATAATTTCTGCCGGTTATAAATTTAAATTTGAAAAATTAGAATCTGCATTTGATGATTTGTTTGTTTAAAATCAAAATTCAATCTGCTAAAGCATAGCAAAATCCAAAAACAATCTGCATGTTAAATTTTATTAGAAGCTGGCATTTAATAAATTTGCAGTAGTAAATAGAATTTTAATATGACGATTCCTAATTCAATTAAGCAAACATTAAGAGCATTACGTAATAGAAATTACAGATTGTTTTTTACCGGGCAAGGAATTTCTTTAATTGGCACATGGATGGAAAGAATTGCACTTGGATGGCTAGTTTATAAATTAACAGATTCGGCATTTCTATTGGGTTTGGTTAGTTTCTTATCTCAAATTCCAACTTTTTTATTAGCAACATTTGCCGGGGTTCTTGCTGATAGATATGATAAACATAAGATTGTTATCATAACTCAAATACTGGCGATGGTTCAGGCTTTTATATTGGCTATACTGACCTTAACTCATTTAGTTAATATATGGTATATAATGATTCTGTCGGTTATTATAGGACTTATAAATGCTTTTGACATGCCGACTAGACAATCATTTGTTGTTGAATTAGTTGATGATAAAAAAGATCTCTCAAATGCCATAGCCTTAAATTCTTCAATGTTTAATGCTGCAAGGCTCATTGGGCCAACCATTGCAGGTATTTTAATTTCAGTAGTTGGAGAAGGATTATGTTTTTTAATTAATGCACTCAGCTATATTGCCGTTATTACCGCATTGTTATTAATGAAACTTAAACCAACTATTCATGCGTTAAAAAAAGAAAAAGTATTAAAGGGTTTGAAAGAAGGAATTAAATACGCCTATAGTTTTAAACCCATAAAAATTTTTCTTTTATTAGTTGGATTAGTTAGCCTAGCTGGCATGCCCTATACTGTATTAATGCCGGTTTTTGCAAAAGATATTCTTCATGGGAATGCAAATACACTTGGATATTTACTTGGAGCCGTTGGTGTTGGGGCTTTGTTTGGTGCGCTTTATCTAGCTTCACGAAAAACTGTTTTAGGACTTGGCAGGTGGATAGCAATTGCAGCATCCATTTTTGGCGCCGGGCTTGTGCTTTTTTCGTTTTCAAGAAGTTTAATCTTATCATTAATTCTTATGCTCTTCACAGGATTTGGGATGATGATGCAGATGGCATCAACAAACACCTTACTACAGACTTTGGTCGATGATGATAAACGCGGAAGAATAATGAGTTTATATGTTATGGCATTTATGGGAACGGCACCATTCGGAAGCTTAATAGCTGGAAGCTTGGCAAGCCGGATAGGCGCACCAACAACCGTTCTTTTAAGTGGGATAATCGTTCTTGTTGGTGCAGCATTATTTGCAAAAAAATTACCCGAACTAAAAAAACATGTGAGGCCGATTTATATTAAGATGGGAATTATTCCTGAAGTGTCAAAAGGATTACAATCGGCTACGCATTTAAATATGCCACCGAACGATTGAGAATTTTTTGGATTGCTTTAATAAGTAGAGACGCATTACTACCTTGCCTACCGGCAGTGTAATTCTTCAGTATTTAGGTAACACATGAGTTATATTTATTTAATTAAAACT
>CAZRMA010000199.1:0-7190 GCA_964600655.1 uncultured Ignavibacteriaceae bacterium | reverse complement strand
TGTTGTAAAAGATTATTTAAAAAATGAAGACGCGCTATTAACTTTAACTTCCGGTTTCGATTCGAGATTGTTGTTAGCTTCAGCAACATCATTGAGAAGCAATATATCCGCATTCACATTCGGGCAAAAAAATAATATTGAATTTGAAATCTCACAAGAAATTGTGAGTAAAATTAATAATTTACAATATCTACCGGTTTTACTTGACGATGAATTTGAAAACTTTAGTAAAGACTATTTCAAATATTTGATTGAAAGTAAAAATGTTGAATTAAATTTTAATCGATTTCACTATGTCTACGTTTGGAAGAAGTTATTAGACCAAGATTTTAAATCGAATATTCTGACTGGTTTGTGCGGGGATTCTTTTTTACGCGATGGAATGGAAGTAGGCACGAAAACAAATGAATTATTATTCAACTTGGTAAATACTACAAATAAAGAAAAAACAATACGGGATTACATTTTCAAAAAATTAGATTTAATACATGAACTTGGTTTTAATAAGGAAGAAATAATTGAAAGACATGACGAAATATTTTTACCCATAAAGAATAATGATAAATATTTTAATCATTTCTTTATCAAAATAAAATTTGGTATACAGAAATACTTTGCGACCGAGTTAAATACTGAGAATGAATATTTAGATACTTATTCACCTTTTTTAGATTTGCGATATATTAATTCATTAATATCATCTGGGTTTAGTAATTTAGACTATGATTTTCTTGATAAAAAAGTCAGATACCAAAATATTAGTCATAGGTTTTATGCATCCTTAATAAAATCATTAGATGACAGATTATTAAATATCACTACAAACAGAGGATATCCTTTGTCCTTAGCATTAAAAAATAGACATATTCCTTTGAAACTTTTTAAATATTACCAGTTTAAAAGAAAATCAAAAATTCACGATTTAAACTATTCGAAATTAAGAGTAAAAGACCAATATTTGGATAATCCGTCAATTAGTTTCGATGATGCATATAAAATAAAATTTATAAGGAGAATGAAAGGGGATGTTTAAGATCTTATGGCTAATAGATTTCTGCTTTATTTATCAAATTGAATTAAGTTATAGTATTGATATAGATTAGATAAAATGAATAAAAAATTAAAAATATTAATGGTTGTAGCTGATCTTGCTTCAAAGGAAAATCCTTCATTTCAGCCATTTGTTAAAAGTCAAATTGAATCAATTGAGAATTTGGGACATGAAATAGAAATATTTAAAATACATGGCCCAGAAGGCTGGTATAATTATTTTTCTAAAATGCCTCTTTTATATAAATCTGCTACTAAATTCAATCCCGATATTGTACATTCTCATTATTCGTATTGTGCGTTTACCTCACTAGTTACTTTAAAATATCCCCAGGTAATTTCATTTATGGGTGATGATGTGATTGGAGCTGAAAATGAACAGGGCAAACTCACATTAAGATCATATCTACATAAACCTTTCGCTAAGATACCAACTCAATTTGCTCAATCAATTATTGTTAAAAGTGAGGAAATGAAGGGACATGTTAATCACAAAAATGTAAATGTTGTCCCAAATGGAGTTAATTTTTCAACCTTTACTCCCATAGATAAAAATGAAGCAAGAAAATATCTTGGACTCGATATAAACAAAATATATATCCTTTTCCCGGGTGATATTAAAAACCCAAGAAAAAGGTTTTCATTAGCACAATCAGCAAGTGATGTTTTGAAAAATAAGTTTAATGTTAATCATGAAATATTACATATGAGAACAGCATCTCAAGAGGTTTTAAATAAATATTATAACGCTTCTGATGCTATGATATTTACGTCTTGGAGTGAAGGTTCTCCTAATGTTGTTAAAGAAGCAATGGCCTGCAATACACCTATTGTATCAGTAATTGTTGGCGATACGCCTGAAATTATTAAGGATACTCAAAATTGTTTTGTGGGGAAAGATGATCCAGATTTATTGGGAAGTGAATTAGCAAAAATAATTTCAGATGGGAATCGCTCAAACGGGAGAGAAATGATTAATCATTTAGAAGCATCAAAAATTGCACAACAGATAGAGCAAATATATTTTAATATTTTACCTAAATAAATCTTCAAATTTTTAAGTGTATAAAACTAATGATTAAACCAAAAATAGCTATTATCATGTACTACAGATGGAATTCTGATGGGCGCGGTAAAACATCAGGAGGGATATATAATAATTTAGGTTACGATTTACAAGTTTTCTGCTCCAGAGAAGTTATGTTTCCTAAGATAAGGAATGAAGAAAATGCAAAGATATGGAATGGTATAAAAAAATATATGGGGAATAATATTTTTCTTTATCTGCTTAATCACATCATATTTCTTTTTCAATCCGGATTATGGTTATTTCAAAGGTGTATTGAAGACAAACCCAAGATTATTCATATACATAATATGCCCGATTATTTTATGATTCTAAGTTTAATTGGAAAATTATTTAGAATAAAAATTATTTGGGATATTAGAGATATTTCTCCGGCGCTTTGGTTCTCAAAGAAGAATTCGCATTCCCTTACACCATCAGGTAGGCTTTTTAAGTTTATTTTATTTGTGCAAAATTTATCGGGTAAATTAGCAACTTATATAATATGCGCTGATATTTATCAGAAGGAATTTTTAGAAGAAAATGGTTTAAATTCAAAGCGTATTGAAGTTTTTATGAATCTTCCATTAGAAGATAAATATGTGTGGATAGGGCCTTCAAAGAATGAAAATCATTATCGATTTGTTTACCATGGGACTATTACACATCGTTTAGGGCTAGATTTAGCTATTACAGCTATTAATCAAATAAAGAATGAACATAATGTATTATTTGATATAATTGGAGAAGGGGATAGCTACGAGGAATTAATGTTGCTAATAAAAGATTTAGATGCCGAAGAAAACATTAGAATTAGAAGGGAGATGATTCCTAATGATCAAATACCCCAATGGATTGCTGGAGCCAGCGGGGCCATAATACCCAACCGTAAAACTTATTCAACGAATAATTTTATGCTTCCGCATAAAATGTTAGAATATATAAGACTTGGAATTCCAGTAATCGCGCCAAGATTAAAAATTATTGAAACATACTTAAAGGATGATCAAGTAATTTTTTTTGATCCAGGTAATGTCAATGATTTAGCTTCTGCAATATTGAAATTGATTCAGTGCGATAGAAATCAACTCGCTAAAAATGCTTACCGTTTTTTTGACTCTCACAATTATGAAACCAACAAAAATATTTTAAAATCTATGCTTAACTAGATAAATTTATTTAATTATAGTGTTAATTTTTTTTCCACTTTTTCCCACTCACAATTAATTATTTGTTACATTCTTAACAAAAACCAAATATTATTCTCATTTTAATAAAAATTCAACAGAAATAATGCTTTATTATCAATTTTTATAGATATGTTTTTTAATAAAATAAGGCATAAAATTTGGTCTAATTAGCCCATTCAATGTATTTTTAAATTATTTCCCATTAGAACCATATGTGCGGAATCGTCGGTTTAGTAAATAAAAATAAGCTTACTGTTGATATAAGTTTATTATCTCAAATGGCCGCGGCAATTCATCATCGCGGCCCTGATGATGAAGGTCATTTTGTTGATAATAATATAGGATTTTATCATAAAAGACTTTCAATCATTGATCTGAATACAGGTCATCAGCCAATGACTTCAAACGGGAAAACGATTGTCTTTAATGGGGAAATCTATAATTACAAAGAATTAAAAATTGAACTGCAAAAGAAAGGACACAATTTCAAAACTACTTCGGACACAGAAGTAATTCTTAAAATGTATTTAGAATACGGTGAAAGTTGTGTTAATCAGTTGAATGGTATGTTTGCGTTCTTAATATACGATAAAAGCAAAAATAAACTTTTTGTTGCAAGAGACCATTTTGGAATAAAACCATTATATTTTTATAATGATGAATCTTATTTAATCTTTGGATCGGAGATTAAGGCCATTCTGCAGCATCCAGATGTAATTGCAAGTCCTAACTATAGTGGAATAAATCAGTACCTCACTTTTCAATACGTATTAGGAACAGAAACACTCTTTAAAAATATTTACAAAGTCTTACCAGGTCATTTGATGTCTATTGATTTGAATACAATGGATATTAACGTAACCAAATATTGGGCACCTTCATTTGAAATAGATACACATCACACTGAAGAGTTTTTTATTCATGAATTAAAAAGTTTACTGAATGATACAATTAAAATTCAATTGAGAAGTGATGTCCCGGTGGGTTCATATTTAAGTGGAGGAATGGATTCAAGTATTGTTACTATATTGGCTTCCAAATTATTAAACGGTGATTTTAAATCTTTTACAGGAGCATTTAAAGAAGGTGAAGAATTTGATGAAACTAAATATGCGAGAAATGTTGCTGATGCTAGTGGAGCTGAATTATTTGAAATATATCCAACCGAAGATGAATTTATAAGTCAATTACCAAAATTAATTTACCATCTTGATGAACCAGCCGCCGGCCCAGGCCTTTTCCCTCAGTACATGGTATCAAAATTAGCTTCTCAAAAAGTGAAAGTTGTTTTAGGCGGGCAAGGTGGAGATGAAATATTTGGTGGATATGCACGGTATGTCGTGGCTTATTTAGAACAAGCTATCAAAGGTGCAATAAATGAATCCAATGAAGAAGGGGAGCATATAGTTTCACTGCATACCATTCTCCCAAATTTGCCATACCTGCATAGCTACATGCCTATGTTAAAAGAATTCATGAAATCCAATGCATTTGGTGAAATGGATGAAAGATATTTCAAGCTCATTGATAGAAAAAATGGCTCAAACGAATTATTTACAGACGATTTCCATTCGACATATAACAAAGCAGAAATTTTTAACAAATTTCAAAAATTATTTAACGATCCAGATACAAAGTCATTTTATAATAAAATGACACATTTTGATATGACCAGCAGCTTACCTGCTTTACTTCAGGTTGAGGACAGAGTAAGTATGGCTGTATCAATTGAGTCTCGTGTGCCTTTGTTAGATAGAAGAATAGCAGATTTGATAGCAAGCATCCCACCTGCAATGAAATTCAAGGGTGCAGAGATGAAATACATTTTGAAAAAAGCTACGAATGATATTCTGCCTAAAAGTATTGTTGAGAGGAAAGATAAAATGGGTTTTCCTGTTCCTCTTCATATCTGGGCAAAAAATAAAGCTTCAGGATTTTTCGAAGATATCTTATTATCATCCACTAGTAAATCTAGAGGGATTTTTAATATAGAGAACATTAAACAGTTAATTCATAATGAACGTGCTTTCGGTAGGAAACTTTGGGGAATTCTTTGCCTGGAATTATGGTTCCAGCAATTTATTGATACAGATACTAAATTAAAAAAAAAGGAAGTATATGAAGTTCACCGTTAATGGAGTGGTTAAAGATTGGATAGTAAAAAAAATAGGAGTAATAGGCCCAGGCATTGTTGGTATGCCCATGGCTGCTCTATTGGCTAATGCAAAAATTAAAATTGGGTCAGATGAGCCTGCAAAAGTAGTTGTGATTCAGAGAAATTCAAAAAACTCGGGTTGGAAAGTTAATGCAATCAATAGTGGAAAATCCACGATTGGAGGTATTGAACCAGGATTAGATAAAATTGTTAATGATGCTGTTAATAACAAAATTCTAAGTGCTAGTCATGATTATTCAAACATTTCAGATGCTGATGTAGTTTTGGTTTGTGTGCAAACAGATAAAAAAGGGTTCGAACCTGACTACGGTCCTATGTTTGGAGCTTTAGATAATCTTGCAAAAGCTTTGCAAAATAAACCATCTGAAAATATACCACTGATAATATTTGAATCTACTTTAGCCCCATCATCCATGGCGACTTTAATGAAAAAACATTTTGCTAAATTTGAATTGATTGAAGGCAAAAATATCTTGATAGGTAATAGTCCCAATAGAGTTATGCCCGGTAGATTAGTTGAACGGGTTGTAAATTCAGATAAGATTGTAGCCGGACTGCATGTCGATACACCTAAATTAATCGAACACCTCTATTCAAAAATAGTTACGGAAGGAATACTTCATCCGACTAATAGTTTAACTGCTGAAGTAGTAAAAACTCTAGAGAATGCATATAGAGACGTCAGAATTGCTTTTTCAACTGAAGTTGTAAGATTTTGTGATGATAATAATATTGATTTTTATAACCTTAGAGAAAAAGTAAATAATAAATTGGCTCAGGCTGATAAAGCATCCGATGACCCCAACGCAGTGCCGAGTGGGGGATTATTGATACCGATGATTGGGGTTGGTGGCCACTGTCTGCCAAAAGATGGGATTCTATTATGGTGGAGGAAAATAGAAAGTGGAGCAAACACTTCCCAAAGTCTTATACTTAACTCACGAAAAATTAATGATGATTCTCCTCAGGAAACAATCAAATTGGCAGAAAAAACATTCGGAGATATTTCGAATAAAAATATTGCGCTTTTAGGTGCAGCCTACCGTTTTAATTCAGAGGACACAAGAAATTCCCCAACATTATCACTAGCAAAGTTATTATTAGAAAAAAATTGCAACATTGTTATTCAAGATCCATACGTAAAAAAGGATGATCAGAATTTACTTAAATTCAATTTAGATAAATATTTTATTAATGATTTATCAAGATCAATAAAGGACGCAGAGATTATCATAATGTGTACGGCTCATAAATTATATATTGAAAAGAAAGAAGAGATTATAAATTCAAATAAAAATCTACTAGGAATAATTGACGGTTGTAATATTTATAAACATAGTGATTTTACAGGTAAAAATATCGGGTATACGGGAATTGGTCGTGGGACTGAACCACCAACCGAGGAATTTGTTAATGCTGTTTATGAACAATTTCAGATTGTTGAAAAGGGAACTGCAAATGAGGTACAAGCGTTGGTTGATTTTCTTAATTTAAATTATGCAGATAACAAATTTAATAAAGTAGAATTTAAAGATGTCCAAAAATTAGCTGGTAGCTGCAATACTGGTTGTGACATTGCAGATGTTGGTAGTATTGAAGCATTTAATTCCTTTGATGGATTTAAATCAACTTTGGTTTCTTTATCAGAAAATTCAAATCTCCTGCAGCAGGCAGGATAGATATGCAGATTCGAAAAAAGAAATGGGCG
>CAZRMA010000198.1:0-7190 GCA_964600655.1 uncultured Ignavibacteriaceae bacterium | reverse complement strand
TCAGCTTCTAATTTTAATGACTTTTCTAAATTACCTTCAAGGCTTTTATATAAAGACAGATATAGAAAAATTCCTAAAAGTATTTCAAGTGTAAGAAAAATTAAGGAGTACCATAAAATAATTTTAAATCTTGAAGAGGAAAGAAGGTATTTAATCTTGTTAGACATAATGTTTTGTCTGATTAAAGTTTTAGGACGGGGTAAAATTAAGCATCCTTTATGATGTAACCTATGCCTCTTATGGTTCTAATAAGAGGGCTATCACTATCATCAGCAATTTTGTTTCTCACCTTATTTATATATACATCAATAATATTTGTTTCGGTATCGAAATGATAATCATAGGTATGTTCAATTAATCTTGTTCTGGAAACAACTTTATTTTTATTTTTCATCAGATATTCAAGAATTGCATATTCTTTTGGAGTTAAAGTAATTTCATTATCATTTTTTAACACACGATGGGACTCTAAATCTAGAACAATATTACCTGCGGTCAATTTTGTTGATTTTAATTTTTCATTTCTCCGCATCAAAGCTCGTACCCGTGCGAGCAGTTCCTCAAAAGCAAAAGGCTTTGTTAAATAGTCATCTGCTCCTGCATCCAATCCGCTTACTTTATCTTTAATGCTGTCGTTAACTGTTAACATTAAGATAGGTGTGCTGATACTTCTTTTTCTCAATTCTTTTGTGACAGTATTGCCATCAAGAAAGGGAAGCATAACGTCCATGATTATTAAATCATATTCTTCTGCTGAAGCAAGCCTCAAACCCTCTTTGCCATCAAATGCTGTGTCAACAGTATAATATTCTTCCTCCATTCCTTTTTTGATAAATGAAGAAACTTTTTTTTCGTCTTCAATAATTAATATTCGCATACCGTAAATTTAAAAAAAAAGGAGGAGAGTTAATAAACTCTCCTCCAAGATTGACACATAAAGGAAGTTCTATTTTCCAGTTTTTTGCCTATTCGAATCCTTTTTCATGTGTTTCATATGTTTATGCATCTTATGTGTCTTAGCTTTTACCTCACTTTTGCTTGTGGAAGCTACATTGGAAGTTTTTTGATTTGTAGTTTTCACATCATTTTTCATAGTTGCTTTTGCAGTTGTTTTAGCATCGTTTGTCTTGTTCTGAATAGTCGTTTCTGTTTTCTTTATTTTATTTTTTGATGATGATTTCATAGTCCCTTGAGCAAAAACGGAACTAACGCTAAATCCTATAACAATAAAAGCCACTAAAGCAGAATAAATAATTCTTGCTTTCATATAGCCGCTCCTTACAATAGATATTATTTTAATTTTTTGATTAATAAATTTGTTAATTAACATATGTAAAGATATCCGGTCATTATTAAATCAACCTTAATTAAAGATTAAAAAAAATTAATGTTGTAATGAGTCCGGATGATAAATTCGTTCCTCGTAATCAATCAATTCACGCGGATATTCTGTATCCATTAAATTTGAAGAAATAATGAAATCTGCTGAAGCCCTGTTACAGGCTACATGAATATTATAAACAACAGCTATTCTTAAAAGCGCTTTAATATCGGGGTCATGCGGGAGCGGTTCGAGAGGATCCCAGAAGAAAATAAGGAAATCAATTTCGCCTTCTGATATTTTCTCTCCTTCTTGCTGATCACCACCAAGTGGGCCGCTTTTAAAACGATGTACATCTAAATTTAATTCTTGTGATATAAGACCGCCCGTAGTGCCTGTCCCAAATAATTTGTGTTTAGTTAATAGATTTCAGATTGAGGCAGATACAATATTTTGATGGATGGATAATATTAATGATGAGTATATCAAAATTTGAATGCGAACCCAATTTCTCTAAGAAAATGAGCTTGTGATTAAATCATAAAACTTTAATAAACATTTCGATAGCAATGCCTGCAATTATAATTGCAAGTGAATACCGTAGATATTTCGGATGTATTTTATGACTTAAATTACTGCCGATTGAGACGCCGACTAAAGATCCTAAAACAGCATAAAACGTTATTAAAAAATCTACCTGCCCAGCAATTATTTTGCCTATGCTTGCAGTAAAAGACGTGAATAAAACAATTCCTAATGTTGATCCGATTGTTATTCTAACCGGGATTTTTAAAACTGCAATCATCAAAGGAGCAAGTAAAAAAGCCCCGGGTGCACCAACCATTCCACCAAACAAGCCCACCACAATAGAAATTGTTAGAGCCAGGCTCTTATTAAAATTAACTTTATCAGGATTATTATCATCTAAATTTGAAGCGGTTTTTACGAACATCAGTATTGCCCCGGTTACGGCCATAATTGCAAAAATTAAAATTATAATATTGCCGTTAACAAATTTTGAAAAGATGGCTCCAAATAATGCAGCAGCTGCCATAGGGATTCCTATCGTGTATAGCAATCCTTTTTCAACACTGCCGTGTTTTTTATGAATTAAAACGCCAAGCAAAGATGATGCAAATACTTGAACGCTTGTTAGACCTGAAATGGTTTTAATGTTTAATTGTTCAGCGCCGAATAGTTGAGGCAAATAGAGATAGGCGGGAATTAAAATTACAGCCCCGCCTAATCCAAGTATTCCTGAAACGATTGACACAAAAAGGGAGATCAGAAAAATTATAATAAACTGTTCCATCTTTGGTTATACTCTCACGGCTTCGTAGCCGCCTACAACCCAACCATAGGTTCCGCCCTCAAGATTCATAACATTTTTGTAACCGTTTTTTACCAGGTAATGTGCAACTTCATAAGAACGGTTGCCGCTTGCACAAATACAAACTATGCCAGTGGATTTGTCAGTTGGAATTTCATTTACCCGTGATGTTAATTCCCCAATTGGAATATTTACTACACCGTCAATCTTACCTAAAGACATTAATTCAAAAGGCTCCCTTACATCAAGTAAGAATAGTTCTTTATTTTCATTTAACTTGTTTGCAAGTTGTGCAGAAGAGATTGATTTAAATTCACTTTTATCTTCAACAACTCGTTTAGCTCCGCATTGCAAAGTCATTTTTCCACCAGCTGCTACAGCTTCTGCTGCAGGTGGAAAGAAGTCTTTTACAAATTCTATATATTCCTGTTTGGTGCGCTTCTCTAAAAAAGGATTGTCATTTAATTCATCCTTTAATAATGAATATTCATTTTCTTCATAATCATGTCCTGGATAGATTTTTGTGTTTCCAGGAAGTGTTGTTATCTTATTAAAAAGGCTATCGAACTGTTCTTCAGAATTACCGCCGGGCAAATCGCTTCTTCCTGCTTGGCCTATAAGCAACAAGTCTCCTGTAAATACTGCATTTTCCACTACGATTGAAATATGATTATCTGTATGTCCCGGCGTATGAAGAATTTTAAAATTCAATTTACCGACTTTAATTTCATCACCGTCATTTAAGTATTGGTCAATTTCAATTTTAGCATTTGCTTCAAGTATATCTTCAATACCAAATTTTGCTGCGTGTTTTAAAACTTCGAACTTATTTTTTGTTGCTTCGTGCATTAAAATTTTTGCGCTGCTAAAATATTCTTTTAAATCTGCTGCGCCGCTTACATGGTCTGCATGAGTATGTGTATCAAAAATATGAGTAACATTAATTCCCAATTCATCTACGGCGTAACCTATTTTTTGAATATCTTCAATATTGGGATCTATAACAACTCCGACTTTTGTTTTCTCATCGTAAACTATGTAAGAAAGCGTACCTGTTCCGTCAACGGAACGAATTTGTTTAACGTTCATATCCTACCTTATAAAGTAAATATAAAATTGATTACGGAATATGATGAAGCATCATTGAAAGGGTTTCAAATTAAACTAAATAGTGTAATTAAACAATCGATTTTTGAATATGAATTTTATACTGTTAGTTAAAATGATCAATTTTATTATCACTTTTTTATGCTTGTAAATCACTATATTTGATCTCATAATAATTATAAGAATCAGCTGCAGTAATTTTATTTTTATGGCTAAAAAGGCAAATAAACCAAAAAAAGAAGCTCTATCGTCATCTAACAAACCTAAAAAAAAATCCGCAACAAAAAAGTCGCCCCCACATGAAGTTCAATTAAATATTTCCAAGAAGCCACTTTTGTTTCCAATGGACGTAATTAATGAAGTTGGAGAAAGTTTTGCATGGCAGTCAGAATCCTACCCTTTGCAAAATATAATTTATTCTGAAAATACTTTTATTGTTACAGGCTACAAGGCCGATGAAATGTCTAAATTTCGAAATGGACATTTTCATTTGGTTTTTAAGGAAGATAAAGAAAATTTAAACAACCAATTATTTTATTTTGTAAGTAATAAAAACTTAAATACCATTTCACTCCTTTACCGTATTTCAACAGTTGATCAATCAATAAAATGGGTAAAGGAAAAAATATTGGCTGAAAGAAATATAAAAGATGGCTCGATTAATAAATTAAAAGGTATTGTAATTGATATTTCCGATGTTAAACATTCCGAAGAATACTTTAATAATAAAATTAATGAACTAGAGCTGCTTAATGCATCAAAGGATCAATTTATTTCAAAGCTGTCTCATGACTTGCGTTCGCCATATACCAGCATTTTAGGATTTGTTGAAATTCTAATGAGTGAGCCCGGCTTAAGCAGTGCAGATAGACTCGAATATTTGAATTACATTCACACATCCGCTGAAAGACAATTAAGATTTATAAATTGCCTGCTTGATTGGTCACGCATCAAAACCGGAAGAATTAATTTTCAGCCGATGCGTCTTAGAGCGGTAAATGTGGTTTATAATTGTGTAGCATCTTTAACGCATGAATCGGTTAGAAAAAATATTGAAATAAAAGTTAACATCGATGAATCTCTTTTCATTTTTGCAGATGAAAGATTATTTAACCAGGTAATAATTAATTTATTGAGTAATGCTATTAAGTATTCGAATGAATATAAAACCATTGAAATTATTGCCGACATATTTAATTACAGCATGGTTGAGTTTATTATTAAAGACGAAGGCATTGGAATTCCTGATAAAAACAAAGTGAAGATTTTTAGGATTGAAGATTTGTTTACCACTGAAGGCACCAAAGGTGAAAGAGGAACAGGAGCCGGACTCCCATTAGTAAAAGAAATTATCAACAAACACAATGGCGAGATTTGGTTTTATTCAGATAAAAACGAAGGCAGTGAATTTCACTTCACAGTTCCATATTCGCACAGTTCTATTCTTTTAATAAGCAGTAATAAAAAAGACAACAAGTATATAGAAACTTATATAAGAAATAACTTTAAAGATCTGAAGTTTTCTGCAGTTGAAAACGCATTTGAGTGTATTGATCTTATTACCGATTCTCTGCCGTCGTTAATCGTCCTTGACGAAAAAATGCCTTTGATGAATGGTTCGTATTTTATTCAACATTTATTAAAAGAAGATAAAAATTTGAGTACGCAGATTATTATGCTCCTTGACGATTTCACTGTCGAAAACATTCAAAAATTGAAAGCAATTGGTATTAAAAACACAATTCCGAAACCAGTTGATGAAAGTATATTAGTTAACAGTATTAATCAATTAATAAATCAATATATGTGATTTAATCAAGCGGATTCAATTTTTATATTAGTATGATTATATTTCTTTTGTTCATTACAAGATTTTAGGAGGAAAATTTGAAACTTGCAGTTGTTGGTACCGGGTATGTTGGATTAGTTACTGGAACCTGCTTTGCCGAAACCGGTAATGATGTAATTTGTGTAGATATTGATGAAGGTAAGGTAAAAAAGTTAAGAAAAGGTATTATCCCTATATTTGAACCGGGGCTTGAACTTCTTTTTGAAAGAAACTTAAAAGATGAAAGATTAACTTTTACAACCAACCTTCATGAAGCCATTAGAGAAGCCTCCGTAATTTTTCTGTGTCTTCCCACTCCACAAGGCGATGATGGTAGCGCTGATTTAAAATATGTTTTAGGTGTGGCGGATGATCTCGGTAAATTTTTCAAAGCAGAACCAGGGATTGGCTTTAAAGTTTTAGTCGATAAAAGCACGGTGCCGGTTGGAACTAGTGAAAAAGTACGAATTGGTGTAAAAAAACATGCTCCAAATTTTGATTTTGATGTTGCCTCCAATCCCGAATTTTTGCGCGAAGGAATGGCAGTTGAAGATTTTATGAAACCAGAGCGTGTTGTTATTGGAACTAGCAATGCAAGGACAAAAAATATACTTGATGAATTATACGAGCCTTTTGTTAGAAGCGGCAACCCAATTTATTTCATGGATGAAAAATCGGCAGAGATGACAAAGTATGCATCAAATTCTTTCCTTGCGACAAAAATTTCTTTCATGAATGAAATTGCTAATCTTTGCGAATTAACCGGTGCCGAAGTTGATAAAGTAAGAGTAGCAATGGGTGCGGATTCAAGAATTGGGAAAAGGTTTTTGTTCCCCGGTATAGGTTACGGCGGCTCATGTTTTCCCAAAGATGTGATTGCTCTTATTAATACTGCCAATGAAAACAAATATGATTTTCAAATTTTGAAATCAGTATATGATGTTAATAAAAGACAGGTTGAAGTTTTTTATAATAAAATAATGAATCATTTTAATGGCGATATTAAGGGTAAAAAGTTTGCTGTTTGGGGACTTGCATTCAAACCTAATACAGACGATATACGGGAAGCGCCTTCAATTAATTTAATAAAAAAACTATTGGAAAAAGGTGCTTCAGTTTCGGCTTATGACCCTGAAGCTATCGAAACGACAAAGGCTGTACTTGGAGAGAAAATTGAATATGCAAAGCAGTCTTACGACACATTAACAAATTCCGATGCTTTAATCATTGTTACTGAATGGAACGAATTCAGAAATCCTGATTTCAAAAAAATAAAGGAAAGTTTAAAATCGCCCGTAATATTTGACGGCAGGAATTTATATGATGTAGAAAAAATGGTTGAGTTAAATTTCTCATATTTTTCTGTTGGAAGAAAGATAACAGCTCATAAATAAGTTTTGATAGTCTAATACTTCGGGAGTGATAGTAAATGTTATTGTCCGTCATCAATGGTAATGATAAAAATACAAGCGCAATTGGAAAATCATGGTTTGCTCTTTATACCAAACCGCGTAGTGAATTTAAGGCAGCTGAGCAGATAAAATCTGTAGAGGTTGAATACTACCTTCCCACAATTACTAAAGTCAGGCAATGGAGCGATAGAA
>CAZRMA010000197.1:0-7210 GCA_964600655.1 uncultured Ignavibacteriaceae bacterium | reverse complement strand
CATCTTCCTGGGCGTTATAGGTTGAAAAATTAATTTCAAGTTTTCCAATAGTTATAACTTCGTCTTTTTTATTGGCAGCATGGTTTTCATATCTTCTTAATATAGCTTTAATCCGTGCCAGCAATTCCATTAAGCTGAATGGTTTTGTTACATAATCATCTGCTCCTAGCTCCAAACCTCTAACTTTGTTTGCCTCTTCGCCTTTGGCTGTTAATAAAATAATTGGAGTTTGATTTCTTTCTTTTCTTATCCTTTTGCAAACTTCAAATCCGGAAACTTTAGGCAGCATAACATCAAGAAGGATTAAGTCGTAACTATTGTTCTTAATTTTGGTTAGAGCGACTTCACCATCTTCTGCTAAATCAACTTCATAATCTTCAAACTCTAAATTATCTTTTAGTCCCAGCCTCATGTTCGGTTCGTCTTCAACTATTAATATTTTATTCATTTCGAACCTCTTGCATAATTAAATTAAAAAGTTTTGAGTTTTATTTTTCATTTATGTTAAAAACTAATTTAAAGATACTGCCCTTCCCTAATTCACTTTTCAAATCAATTTTACCATTATGTGCATCCATTATGTGCTTAACAATTGTTAATCCCAAACCTGTTCCCTTTGAATTATAAATATCTCCGGATGAAACTCTAAAAAACTTTTCGAATATTTTTTTCTTATCTTTTTCGGAAATACCAATTCCACTATCTTTAACCTCAACCATAACCGAGATATTGTTTCTACTTGTTGAAAGTTTAATACATTTATTATCGTTGCTATATTTAATCGCGTTATCAATCAAATTTATTATTGCTTCGGAGACTGCTTCATCATCTGCTTTAACAAGGGGCAAATTTGCCTGTGGATCAAAAATAAATTCGAACCCGTTATTTTGCAGATGAAATTTATATGAGCTAAAAACTGATTCTACCACTTTGTTTAAATCTGTTTCTTTAAGCTGATAAAGGCGTTTACCGGCTTCAATTTTAGAAAAGTTTAATATTTTATTTACAATTTTCCCAAGCCTATTTGTTTCTTGGATTATGATTGAATAATATTCGTGCTTCTTCTCTTCGGTTTTAACCCTTCCCTTCTCAAGAGTTTCTGCGAACATACTAATTAGTGCCAGCGGTGTTTTAATTTCGTGTGAAACATTTGATACAAAATCTGCTTTCAACTGCGAAAGTTCTATTGCCCTTTTAATATTTATAAAAACAATTATTCCGGCAAATACCAGCAACGCCGATAGAATTAAAATTATTATAAGATTTGTTTTAGATCTTTGAGTAACTAAATCTTCAACTGTTTTGCCTTTGAACTTAATCCCCAAATAATAATTTGGAAGAAGCCATAATATTTTTTGTTGTTGGATATTCACGATATTTCTTTGGTCTGTAGAATAAATTTGCCTGCCCGTTAATTTTTCATTAACGGTAACAATGAACTGATCTTCAGCGACACTTTGAATTTTTTGTGAAAGATTATCTGCAACAAACTTTTGCGGATCTATTAGTATCCCTGCAATGTTATATCTATTATCCGGGTCATTTGTTAAAAATATTAAAAGTACAAAATTATTATTAATTGAAGTTTCTATTGGTTCAATTTTATAGAAGCCGCCTCTTTTGTAAGTATATAGCCTTTTTATTTTGTCTTTGGCATTTGATAATGCTTTGCGAATTTCTTTTACATCAATATTGGTTGATTTATTGACCACAAAATTAATATTTCCGTTTTTAATACTATCAATTAAAATCAAATATTGAATAGCAGAATTTAATTTAATAATACTGTCGACAGCAGTTTTAAATTCATTTGCATTATTGTTTTCCACCAATTGCAAATTTAGGTTGCTTCTCCACGAACTCACTATATCATCAGAGTATTGATTAACTGAATAAAGAATTGCATCAAGCTGTTTGTTGTAAACCCCTTTTAAAACTTCTTCATTTTTATTTAGTGTAGAAATTTCATAAATACTAAAAAAAACGACCGGCAGTAAAATGATAATTATCAATATTACTGCGATTCTCTTTAGAGTTTTATCCATATCTTAATTAAGAAATTTGAACAACTTTTTGATTTATCAAAAAAAATAATATTGTTGGAGTAAAAATACTAAAGATTGTTTCTAATTCTTTTAAATTAATTGTAAAAAAGTGTCATCAATAATTGAAGTCTGCTGATAAATAATAGTTTAGTAATACTAATTTGAAATTTGTATCATTTTAAGTAAATGTTTACTTTTTGTGTACCTTCAAATAGAAAAATTTATTTTAAGTAAAGGAATTGTAAAATGGATAAAGGTAAAATTACTACCTTATTTTTAGATATTGGCGGAGTGCTATTAACAAATGGCTGGGATAGAAAAGCCAGAAAGAAAGCTGTTGAAACTTTTAACTTGGATGAAGAAGAAATAAATGAGCGTCATCACTTAACATTTGATACCTACGAAGCCGGGAAATTAAATCTTGATGAATATATGCATAGAGTTATATTCTATGAAAAAAGAAATTTTTCTAGCGACGATTTTAAAAATTTTATGCTATCACAGTCACAAAAGCTGCCGGATATGATTGAATTCATTACTGATATTAAAAAGAAATACAGTTTAAATGTAACCGCAGTAAGCAACGAAGGCAGAGAACTTACAGAACACAGGATAAAAGAATTTGAATTGAATAAACTTTTTGATGCTTTTGTTGCTTCAAGCTTTGTTCACTTTCGGAAGCCTGATATTGATATTTATAAAATTGCCCTTGATATTGCACAAACGGATCCTCAAAACGTTTTATACCTCGATGATCGTCATATGTTCATTGAAGTTGCTGCAACATTGGGTATAAACGGAATACATCATTGCAATTTTCAAAGTACAAAAACAGAATTTGCTGATTACGGATTAAGCTGAGAAAGTTTGAAAAATATAAAAGTGTCTAATTAAATTGTTGAATTGTGTATGAGTAAAAGATCATTAAATCTTCTTGAAGCATCGGCAAAAGATGAAGCTCTGAAATCCGATATTCGTGAACTGGGAATTATTCTCGGAAATGTTTTAAAAGAACAAGAAGGTGAAGAGCTTTATCAAACAGAAGAAAAATTACGAGCCTTAACAAAATCTCTTCGAACAGAATACCAGGAAAAGACAAGAAATGAAATAATAAAGCTAATTGATTCTCTTAGCGTAGAAGAAGCTCTTAAAGTAGTGCGCGCATTTTCCGTATATTTTATCCTTGTCAATGCAGCAGATGAAGTTAATCGGGTGAGGCTTCAAAGAAGAAATATTTTTAATGATGACCCGGCAATAGTAGGTACGTTTGATTACACATTTAAAAATTTAATTGAGCAAAATGTTTCTGTTAAAACATTGCAAAAAATATTGGAAAGCCTAAATGTTATACCGGTCTTTACTGCACATCCCACTGAGGCAACACGACAGACAATTTTAAGAAAAATTTTAACTATTAGTCAACTCCTACTCAAACGTGAAGTTAGCATTAATACCAAAGATGAATTAGCTGAAATCAGCCGGCAGCTTCAGGCTGAAATAACAATTCTTTGGCAATCAAATGAAATAAGATTTCATAGAGTAACGGTTAAAGATGAAATTCAGCGCGGATTATTTTTCTTTAAGGATGTTATCTATAATATTCTTCCTGAATTTTATTCACATTTAAATTTTAAGATGAAATCTTTTTTTGATTATGATGAGTCTGTGCCGCCAATTATACATTTCGGTTCATGGATGGGCGGAGATAGAGACGGCCACCCTTATGTAACGGTTGATCTGACTAAACAAACATTATTAAATAATAAAAAACAAATTTTAAATTTGTACTTGCAGGATTTAGATCCCTTGTATACATCCCTTAGTACATCTTCAAATATTATAAAAACAAATAATAAATTAATTCAATCAATTAATTCTGATTTAAATCATCTTGATGTAAAAAGCACAGACGGAATTCTACGTGACCCGTCAGAAAAATACAGGAACAAACTTTATCTTATTTCATTAAAACTTCAAAATACGATTGAAGATTCACCTTCGGGATATAAAGATGTTTCTGAATTTATTGAGGATTTGAATCTAATTTATTTCAGTCTGCTACAAAATAAAGGTAGACTTATTGCCGAAGAAAAAGTTTTGCCATTAATTTATAAAGCTAAAACATTTGGCTTTCATTTGGTAACAACAGATGTAAGGCAAAACTCTTCTCTTCTTCGTTCTGCCGTAAATGATATTTTTAATTACTGTGGAATTTCTAAAAATTTTGAGTCTTTAAATGAAAAAGATAAAATAGATATTCTCACTAAGGAAATATTAAACCAGCGTCCTTTAAGAAATATTTTTAGCAATTTGAAAGAATCAACAAATCAAGTGTTGAATGAATTAGCGGTAATAAAATGGGGTAAAGAAAATATTTCAATCAATGCATGTAATGATTATATAATAAGTAACTGTACTTCTGTAAGCGATGTTTTAACGGCTTTACTATTAGCAAAAGAAGCCGGCTTATTGGAAATTGACCGCGGCAAAGTAAAAAAATCCTTAATTGATATTCTTCCGCTGTTCGAAACCATTGAAGATTTAAGAAGCTGTGATGAAGTAATGCAAAACTTATTTACTAATGATTCTTATTCAAAACACCTTTTCATAAGAAAGAATATTCAAAAAATTATGATTGGATATTCCGACAGCAATAAAGACGGCGGTATTGTTACTTCGAATTACGAACTTTACAAAGGGCAAAAAAAATTAAAACAAATCTGTGACGAAAATAAAATTGATTTGATTCTATTTCACGGCCGGGGCGGAAGTATTTCGCGCGGCGGCGGCCCAGTAAGCCAATCAATATTAGCTCAGCCGATTGGGACAATTGAAGGAAAGATAAAAATTACAGAACAGGGGGAAATGATTTCCTCAAAATACTTAATACCACAAATTGCAGAAAGAAGTCTTGAGTTAATGACATCGGCAGTTATGCTTTCGACAGCACAATCACTTCAGGCAAAAAGTAAAACAAGAGATTATCATTTTGAAAAATATCATTTGATAATGGAAAATATTTCAGATACTGCTTTTACACATTACCGAAATCTAATTAACCATAAAAGCTTTAACGATTATTTTAGAAGCGTTACACCTATTGATATAATTGAACACATTGAAATTGGCTCTCGGCCAGCTTCACGCAAAAAAGATAAAGATATCAGAGCTCTTAGAGCAATTCCCTGGGTATTTTCTTGGACACAAAACAGGCAAACTATTTCAGGCTGGTTTGGATTTGGCTTTTCTATTAACAAAGCTATTGAAGAAAAAATTACGGATTGGGAAACTCTTTCACAAATGTACAATAATTGGAAGTTCTTCAGAGCTCTTGTTGACAACATTGAAATGGTATTACTAAAAACAGATATGATCATCGGCAAAGAATATTTGTCACTTGTTAAAAACAATTTAGGAAAAGAGATTTTTAATTTAATAAGTGAAGAGTATGAACTATCAAACAGTGCCGTATTAAAAATCATTAAAGAAGAGAATCTATTGGACCATGATAAGTCTTTGCAGCGGTCACTTCTGCTTCGTAATCCTTACATTGATCCCATTAGTTTTATTCAAGTGAGATTTATAAAAGAATTTCGTGCGAAAAATATCTCTAGCAAAAAAAGAGAGCAGCTTCTTTCACTTTTAAGAACAAGTGTAAACGGAATTGCTGCAGGCGTTAGAAACACAGGTTAATTTTTAATATCTAAGTGATTATTGAAAAGACAGTATATCAGCTACGCTTAAATTTATTCTCAAAATATTTACCTCATCGGCATGAAACCCTAATTCACTAATTCCGTCAAATTAAATGTTTGATTGAGGCATGTTTTTTATAAGAATAATTAAATTAAAATTATTAAATGAAGCTTCAGATTTTTTTGCAAATCTTAATTTATTGTTTTTACTTTTTCTTCGTTAAAAACGTACATTCCTCCAATTAATGTTCCTATCCATTTATTATTGTATTTGTCTATTGTAACACAAAAAATATGATCGTCAGTTAAAATTGAGTTTGAATGATTATACACAGTCCAATTTTTACCGTCATACTTAGCCAAGCCATGAGTAAAAGTTCCAATCCATAAATTATTTGAACTGTCGATCGCAAGTGAATAAATCATGTCAGAAGGCAAAGGAGAACTTTCTCTATCAAATAATTCTGAATGCCCGTTATTTAATTTTGCAATGCCCCCGAACTTAAATCCGAGCCAGATATCATTTTTCATATCTTGTACGGCAGAATATACTGACATTATAGGAATAGTGGAATCAATCTCGCTGGATAATTCCATCTTCCCATTATTAAATTTAACAATCCCCTCCACAGTACCTAACCATTTAGTATTTTCTTTATCTATTAAAATTGTAGGTACTTTATTGTAAGGAAGTTTTGAGTTCTCAGTATTGTAGATTGTCCAATTTGAATTATCGAATACAGCAACACCGCTCCCCCAAGTTCCTATCCATTTCTTGTCATCTCTATCTATGGTTAAAGCATATATAAAATTGTGTGGAAGCTTAGAATTTGAAGTGTCATAGACTGTCCAATCGCTGCCGCCATCAAATTTTGCAATTCCCCCTCCGAATGTTCCTATCCATAAATTATCTTTTTTATCTATAGCTATAGAATAAATTTTATTATTTGGTAAACCGGAATTAGTTGTATCATAAATATTCCAGTTGTCATTATTATATTTAACTAATCCTTCGTCCCATGTTCCAATCCATTTAACTCCTGACTTATCAATTACTATTGTGTGAATCGAATTAGACGGCAGTTTTGAATTTGATTTATCAAACTTGATCCACTCGGTGTTCTGACACAAAGAAATAATTTGGAATAAAAAAATAAAGGCAAGTATTCTTATCATTTTCATGTTTTCGCTTGAAAGCGTATCAATAATAATTTTTCAAGATAATTATAATTAAATATTTAATGCTTTAAGCAATTAAATGCATCTTTCACAAAGTTACATAAAAAATCCGTACTGAATATAATCAGTACGGATTTAAAGAACGTCTTGCGTTACCTAGTTAGCAGTAAAAATTAAAAACCTAAGGTAACTGCAAATATATGATTAGCATTGAAATATTTCACATCTCTATATGCATAATCTATTTTTAAATCAAGACCGCCAACATCGTAATTAATGCCAGCACCTGCA
>CAZRMA010000196.1:0-7262 GCA_964600655.1 uncultured Ignavibacteriaceae bacterium | reverse complement strand
AGGAAGCCAGGCCGCTAAAAAAGCATTTGCATCGTCGAGGGCTTTGTCGATAATCATAGGCCTGCCCGAAAGCAGTAAAACTACGATCGGAATACCAGCTTTTTTTACATTCTCAATCGTTTCTACGTCTTTTTGTGAAAGAGATAAATCCTTCCGGTCACCATTCATCTCAGCATAAGGGTTTTCGCCAACAACCACTACAGCAAAGTCATTGCCTTCTGAACCTTTTCCGTCTTCAGAATAAGTTACTTTGGATGAATCATCGACAGTATTTTTAATAGCTTGTAAAATTGTTGTTCCTTTTAAATTTTTAAGATTAGCACTTCCTTGCCACGAAATTGTCCACCCGCCGCATTGCATCCCAATGCTATTGGCTACTTTTCCTACAACAAAAACTTTAGCTGATTTTTTTGACAAGGGAAGAGTATGATTTTCATTTTTTAAAAGCACCAATGATTGTCTAACACATTCCCTGGCGACTTGTCTATGTTCGTTAGAGCCCACCTGCGCAAGCAAATTTTTATCTGTAGTTGTTTTATTTAACAAATCCATCTTCAGCTTAACACGAAGAATTCTTCTTACGGCATCATCAATTCTTTCTTTGGTTACCTTACCTTCTTTAACTAATTCTTTTAAATCATTAATGTATTCGATATAATTATTTTTCTTTCCTTCACCATTTGGAATCATAATCATATCAAGGCCAGCATTAATTGATATTTCAATATCTTTTTTATAATCCTTTTCAAGCTGGTCAATTGCAGCCCAATCAGAAACAACTAAACCTTTGAAACCAAATTCATCTTTAAGAAGATTGGTTATTAAATATTTATTAGCATGCATTTTTACACCATTCCAACTGCTGTACGAAACCATAATTGAATTGGTGCCGGCTTTTATAGCCGAGATGTATCCTGGCAAATGAATTTTTCTTAATGTTTTTTCGTCACATTCAGTGTTGCCTTGATCTTTACCATTTGTCGTTCCGCCATCGCCAATGAAATGTTTTGTGCAGGATAGAATTGCATCATCACTTGAATTATTGCCTTCAAGCCCCCGTATTACTGCTGCTCCCATTTCAGCTACTAATTGAGGATCTTCTCCAAAGCTTTCATAAGTTCTTCCCCATCGGTCGTTTCTTGCTACAGCTAAGCAAGGGGCGAAAGTCCAATTAATTCCAGTGCCGGCAACTTCTTCAGCAGTAACATGTGCAGCTCTTTCAACAAGTCCAGGATTTCTTGTACAGCCTAAACCAATGTTATGAGGAAATATAACTGCGTTAGACACATTATTGTGCCCATGTACTGCATCGATTCCAAGTAGCAATGGAATTTTTAATCTTGTTTGTAATGCGAATGATTGTAATTCATTTGCTGTCTTTGACCATCCTATTGCGGATATGTCATCTATTTCAGAATCGCCGCCCCAAAGAATGGAGCCTATAAAATATTTTTTAATATCATTAAAATCTTTAAATGCTGAATAATTAACTTGAGTCATCTGGCCAATCTTTTCATCTAATGTCATGACAGAAAGAAGGGAATCAACTTGTACTTCAATTCCAGCTTCACGACTTTGTTCTGAATTTTCACTAACGGAAAGAAAACCGAACAAGCTTAAGCATACAGTCAATAAAATAATATAGAAAATTATTTTCATAGAATTCCTTGGGTATTTTATAAATGGATCATTTCAGGAGTTTCAAAGGAATTTAAATCATTTAAAAAGATTAAAAGATCAAAGTCTGTGTTCTATTTTTTCTCTAATCCCTTCCCCTGATAAAGGAAGGGCTCATCCGATTACGGTAAGAAGTAAATGAGACTGACTATTAAATAATATTTTTGAATGATTGCGATTTTTCAAGCTCATTCCAAATCAAAGCAGCGGCGCCAAGAACTGCAGTATTTCCATTTAACAGTTTAGATGGAAGAAGCTTTACTTTGTTTTTGAAAATATTTAATAAATTTTCTTCTAAATATTTTTTTGTAGGTTTAAAAATTAAATCACCGGATGCAGCTAGCCCGCCAAATAAAATAATTGCTTCAGGACTTGTATAAGCAACTGAATCAGCTAACTGAGAACCCAATACTTTTCCTGTGTATTCAAATGCATCTAAAGCAATTTGATCTCCTCTCATAGCTGCATCATAAATTATTTTTGAAGTTAAATCATTAAACGAATTGGATCTTAATTCGCTTGGCTTATTGCAATTGCATAAGAGCTCAAAAACAGTTCTCTTAATCCCGCTTGCCGAAGCATAAGTTTCCAGGCAGCCTTTTCTTCCACAGCCGCATTGCCTTCCATCAGGATCATAAATTGTATGGCCAATTTCTCCGGCGAAACCATCATCGCCGTATATCAATTCACCGTTTGAAACAATACCGCTTCCTAATCCAGTCCCTAGTGTAATAACAATGAAATCTCTCATTCCCTTTGCAGCACCAAATTTCATTTCACCTATGGCCGCAGCATTTGCATCGTTTGTAATAGCAGCCGGCAATTCTGAATATTTTTTTACAATCTCGATAACTTTTACCATTCCCCATTTTAAATTCGGGGGATTCTCGACTGTGCCTTTATAGTAATTTCCATTCGGTGCCCCTATACCAATTCCAACCAACTCATAATTAGATGAATAATTAATAAAATCTTCATTTATTTTTTTAAATAAACGGTCAAATAATAGTTCCGCTTTCTCATGAGAATTTGTGAGAATAGACGATTCGTAAACAAGTATTCCTTTGTTATCAACAAAACCAAAAACAGTATTCGTCCCGCCAATATCAATACCGACGGCAACACTTATTTTTTGCATTAACTTACTACCTGTTCTATTTAAATTGTATTTCAACCCTTAATATACCAATTTCACAAAAGTTGGTCTATATACTTTGATTCCCTAAAGAGATTTTTAAGTATTACTCAAAACTGGCATTAAAAAGATTTCATCATACTTGTTACAAAGGTGAAATCGAAAAGATAGGATGATAGGGGGTCCGGTTATTATGACAAAACACTATAATAAAAATTCAGAACAGGAAAAGAACATTGAGAATCGAAATGACTTATTGAGAGAGAAAGAATTGGCTTTATTTAAGTAAAGATTCCGTCAGATATATTCAACTAAGCAGCACACTGCTTGTAAAAATTCTCATTTATTTATTTTCGGAAGTTTACTTGTATTCAAAAAAAGAAGTAACTGGTTCCTTTTCGATACAACTTCATTGTGAACTAAATCCGTGTGAATAAATACCAATCGATTATTTAATAAATCGTTAGGATTTAATTCTTGTTCTTCTGCTTTAAAATATGATATTCCCCATGCATCAAAATCATTCATCAGACTTTCCGATTCGTTTTTTGTTCCGCCGCTATCTGTATAAATATCAATAAAATTTCCGTTGTAATTCTCTATCCAATGAGCAAATTTTTCAGTTCCTCCGTACAATGCGTCAAATAAGATAACGTCCGAAATGTTTTGAGTTAAACCACCGCGCATTAAGCAAAAAGAAATTACACGATATGCACCGCTGTGGCCAGCTAATATAATATTTCCAATTTTATGTGAGTTCAACTTTCCTTTACTAGCTAAAAACTTTAAAACATCATTAATTAAATTTTTTAAACCATCTTTTTCTTCAAGCTTTCCGCCAAATGAATCGGGAGAGTTTTTTGGCCCTTCGGGAAATACAAAAATGGCATTTAGATTACTGCTTGAAAATTGTTCGATGAGATTAAATTTTGCACAAGCGCTGTCAATATTATTATTCCATCCGTGGAAATAAACTACAACATTGGTAGAGTCAGTTTGCTTAAATCCTTTCGGGATAAATATTGCAACACTGCTGTCATTATAATGCTCTTGGAATGAAAACATTTTCCCATCATAAGTATGACCGTTTATTCTTCCTGAATTCGGGAAAGGCGCGGAAGAAAATTGCGGGACAAACATTTCCCCGAGATCCTTATATCTTTCAGTTAAGGACTGAGAAAATGATAAACTTGTTATAGTAAACAAAATTAAAACCAACTGGATGAGATTAATTTTCAATGCTGCCTCTCTTTAATATTTTGGTATAAAATTTTTTGTTGTAAATTAAAATAACGATCCGGGATAAACTTCACCATACAAACTAATAATTATTTTAATTCGAAATAAGTATATGCAAATTCTATTGACTCAACAGCGATTTCATTGTTTAGCAATTTTAATTCTGCCACATTCCACTTTACCGGCCAGGCATTAACGAAACTCCAAGTTTTAATAGCTATTCCATTCTCGTTATTCAATTTTAGAATGATATTTTTAGTTGAAATCTTGGCTGCCAGGTTTCCATTAATGGTATCGTCACACCATTTTGCAAGTTCAGAGTTTGCTGAAATCACACCTTTTTTAAGCTCAAGGTTTGAATGTTTTACTTGTTTAGGAAGTATGTGTCGATATCTATTACCCTCGTTTTCCAGCATTTTTTCAGGCTCAATTTCATTTGATAATCCACCCACTTCCTGGAATGAAGCATCAACATCTTCCGGGATTCCGGAAATGCTGAGCTGGAAATAAAATGCAGTGTTTGGATAACTATTCATAAGTACTACCTTGAATTATATAAAAGCTAAAAATTATTTTCTTTTACTCTATTGGCCTTTCACTTATTAAAGAGTGTAGAACACCTCTTTAACTTCGAGTAAAATTTTCAATTTGGCTATAAAATTAAAACTCACGTTTAAGTTTTAATTTGGTAATATAGTCACAAATACTCTTTTGTATCTTGATAATGGGGGTGTGCCTTTATCTGTTACTTTTAAAATAAATTGAACAGTTTCTTTTTTAGTGACATTCGGTGCTATCACATAAGCATTATGGATATTCTCAGCCGAATTAATTTTTATGAGCGCTTTATATGAACCGGCTTCCGGATAGTTAAACCATAAATAACTGAGATTATCTCCATCAGGATCGGTTGCCATAGCATCCAAACCAAAGCCCGCTCCAGATTTTACAGTTATATGTTCTGGGACTAATAATTTAGGAACCGGCGGATGATTTACTCCCTCATAGGATTCTATACACCAGCTCATACGGGCTGCAAAATCATTTTGAAAATCATTTCGCCAACGCCATAGTGTTGCTTTATTACTGGTAAATGTGACAGTATCCAATTGGACTGTTCGACCATATTCATTAAAAACATAAGGGGTGTATTTGTCAACAGCATCTGTCCAAATAGCTCGGGTTTCGGGCATAATCGGGACACCTGAACTTCCTCTTTTAAGAGAATCAAATTTAGGTTTGTACAATTTGTATCGGCCTCCCCAACCTCCCCAATCTGGATGCTCTGGATAACTCAATCCGTTTGGGATTAGATTTAACCATGATGGTGTATCACCCTCCATTCCATAGGCTACATCGAGATATACGGCTCCAAGCGGACCATGACCTTGCTGTATATTATGAGCGAGCCACATATTGCTGATTTCTTCATTACCTATACCTTTTATAAAACTATTAATTGCACTCCATGTTGCGCTTCCGTAATCATCGCCCGGGCTGACAATATAAAACAAGTTAGGAAAGTTTTTTCTAATCCAGATACCACTGTCGTCCTGGTCGGATATTGTATAAACCCTGAGTTTCGCAACCAACTTTTTTACTTCAGCTTCCGCTTTTGTTTTTTTGATATCATATAATGCCTGAGCAAGTGTATTGACGCCTCCCCAGGTGCAGATCCATAATGGACGTTCATCTTTTTCCCCAAGTACTTTTAAAATCCATTCAGAGCCAGGTGAATCTTTCCCGTCGCCTACTCCCAGCATTCCATATTCTGCTATGCCACGCTTTACTTTGTTTAATAGTGATTCAGCACTTGGGAAACCGGCTTCATGCTTATTTAGATTAGATTGTACTTTGCCATATGCCTGAATTATATCTTTAATATATTCTGGATGATCCACCTTTCTTTGCCAGCAAGATGTTGTTGAAATTAATCCTTCTATGTCTATTACATTAGAGTATAAAAGCAAACGAACCAGTGATTCCGAATCGTCCGGATCGGCTCCAATGTCCGATAATATAATTACTCTGTTTTTTTGAACTTCAGTTGTATTCTTTTGATCAGTTTGTGCATAAATAGAGTAGGAAGAAAGCATCAAAGAAAATACTATAAAACAAACAATGGTTCGCATATTGATATATCCCTTATGTAAAACAATTTGGTGAAACGATTTTTCATAATAATAAAAATATTACTCTTCTGCATTAATATTAAATATTAAAGTTTTAAAAAATTAAATTGAAAAATAATTAACTCATATTAAAATGAAGAAAACTTTTATAGTGTGTTCAAACGGTGTTGCAACTAACCCACCGCTAAAGCTGGGCGGTCGGTGTTGAGTAGCGGATTAGGTGTTTATTTTAATAATTTTAATCTTTCACTGATTATATTTACTGCATTTAAAAATTCTTTTCTATTCCCAATTCTTTTTACTTCAATTATGTCATCATTTTTATTTAATATTTCCATAATATCAGGAGCACCAGTTGGCGTATAATATTTATAACAACTACCCAAAAATAAAAATAAAATAGTTGCTAATTTGAAATGACCTTCTAAAAATGTAACACGTCTTATATCAGTGAAATAATAATTATCAATTTTATCAAATTTTCGTATCAGACTTTCTCTTTCTATGACAAACCTATCTTCGTAGATCTTAATGACCTTTGTTCTGATAAAGAAAATTATTGATAAAATGTATATCCCGAGGATAGCTGCTAAAACACTTACGATATAGGCAATCCAAAAACACAATATGCTCAATAAAATTAGCAATACTCGGATTAAATTTGGTAAGGTTTTATTTCCATATGTTATCGATATTAGCATATTATATTTTTCTAATAAAACACCTAACGGTGTTGCCCATGAGCCGCAGCCCAACACAAGAATGCCGCTTTAAAAACAACTGCCGATGATTTAGCAAACTGTGTGTAAATTTTTTCGTACACACAGTTTGCAAGTTTATTAATTAGAACGACTACTTTGAACAAGTTAGCCGAAACGGAACGACTAACCTTTAAACTTTTACAATGCCAAACGCGAAAATGGCGTCCGCTTGATTGGCAGGTTAGAACACTTTAATAATATTTAATAAACAGTTTAACACATTCATTATTCAGTATTTTCATCTTTTTGTTCTTTGCCTTTTTTGTTTGGAATCAAGCACAGGAGCTTTACTAATTGTTTTCCAGTGTTTCTGAATTG
>CAZRMA010000195.1:0-7270 GCA_964600655.1 uncultured Ignavibacteriaceae bacterium | reverse complement strand
TCAAAGAGAAGTAACATTAGAAAACGATCAGCCAATAAAAATTTATAAAATAGAATTGCTTAACAATAAAATAATAGATTTTGAACATGATCAAGTTGGTTACGCAGTATTATCCGGCAGCAAAATTATTGGCAAAGAAAAGAATGGTGAAAATAAAATCTATCAGGTTTCTGAAGTAAAAAAAATGTATACCGAAAAGTTTGACTATTTTAAAACATTTTTGACTATTGCTTGGAGTGCTGCTGTTTTAACGGTTGTGTTTTTGGCATTATTATTTAAAGGAAAGCCTGGTGGATTTGCTGGATAATATCCTTGGTTAAAAAATTATATACTAATACTCTATTTACTACTTTATCCCTTTGAACCTAGATAGCTCACCTATTCAAAGTTTAAAGTACTTTAAATAATCAGAAACAGTAATTTAATTTATGATTCTGATTTATTAGCTTTAACTCTCACATCATATTTTTTCGAAATTCTATTTTCTGCCATTTGCAGCTGTACATTTACTCCCGGCTTATGCAATTTAAAATCCATGGTTGAAACAGTATCCACAGCAAATCCTTTGGAAATAGAATTTGATATCATTGAGCTAAGATCAGAACGCGCAGCTTTTTCAGTATTGTATGATACATTTGCTTCTGCCTGATAAACACCGTCTGCGTTTGAAACAAAGATCATGCTGTTTGATCCGTACTGGTAAAACATGCATAACATGGCAGGATTGCTGTTATCCTGATGTGCAGGCTTTCCGAATTTTTTAATCACATCTGATTGCTTCTTTCCGATAAAATTATGAACGTTAATATCTTGTGCGGAAAGAGAAAGTGAAAAAAAGAATAAAAAAATTGCAGCAGCTAATAATTTGTAAGTTTTCATAAATCCCCCGATTTATTAAAGCTATTGTTAAAAAATTACAGAGATATTGTAGGCGCGGTATTTTACCGGATATGCTAAATTTGAAATGTATGTCAGACTTAAAAACCTCATCCATATTTGCCCCCTTGGCAAAAAAGATACTTTAAATATGAATTTTATTATTGTAATAATCAATAGTTTAGTGAATGATACCACTATGCCTAATCGAAAGCTGTAAATATTTAACACTTAAAATGATTTTTAATTCACAAAAAATTATCTTTCACTATGACTTCAGCAAAAACAAATAAATTAATATTCCATCCATTAACAAAAGATAGATGGAAAGATTTTGAAGAATTATTTGGTCCGCGAGGTGCTGTTGCCGGATGCTGGTGCATGTGGTGGAGAATTTCAAGATCAGAGTTTGAAAAACAAAAAGGCGATGGAAATAAAAAGGCAATTAAAAAAATTGTACACAATAATGAAGTCCCAGGAATTTTAGCTTATTCAAACGACAAAGCTGTGGGATGGTGTTCCATTCAGCCAAGAGAAGTTTTTTCAAGATTTGATAGATCCAGAATATTTCAAAAAGTAGATGAAAAACCAGTTTGGTCTATTGTATGTTTTTTTGTGAAAAGAGGATTCAGAAAAGCTGGAATGAGTGAGGAATTGATAAAAGCTGCTGTTAAATTTGCAAAAAAGCATGGGGCAAAAATAATTGAAGGTTATCCAACCGAACCTAAAAATGATAAAGTTGCAGATACTTTTGTTTACACAGGATTTTATTCATCGTTTAAAAAAGCCGGATTTAAAGAAGTTAAAAGAAGGTCTGAAACGAGACCAATAATGAGATATTATGTTACTTAAGAATTAGTTAAAAAACATTAAATAATTTCAGCGCAATTACAAATATTGCTGCCATCAAAAACATTCTAATAAATTTTTCTCCTTTTTTTACGGAAAGTTTTGCGCCCCACCATCCGCCGATTATGTTGCCTGCAGCTAATCCTAATCCCAAAACCCAATTAATATTTTTTGAAATAATAAATATGAGTAATGCTGGAACTGTATAAACTAAGACGATAAAAACTTTATGCATATTTATATAAACGAGATTGAGTTTCATTAAATACTTTAAAGCCGCCATCAAAATAAAACCAACTCCAACTTGAATAAAGCCGCCATAAAAACCAACGAAGATCATAGCAGTATAAGTCTGCCAGCTTATTTTGTTTTTTTTATTTTCTTCAACATTCTTTTTAGTAGGAATTATCATTGTTATAATAATTCCAATCATAATTACTGCTAAAATTTTCTGAAATAATTCGTCACCGATTTTAATTGCCAGCAGAGCCCCTAAGATTGAGCCTGGTAAAGTGAGAAGTGACAGCTTTAAGCTAATATCAAATTGTTTGTAATTTTCTTGTTTGAATGAGTAAACCGCGGAAATGTTCTGAAGCAGAATTGCAATTCTGTTTGTCCCGTTGGCAGTTGCAGAGTCTAATCCTAAAAATATTAAAGAAGGCAAAGTTAATGTTGAGCCGCCGCCTGCAGTTACGTTCATAAAACCGGCGATTAAGCCAACACCAAATAGAATTAATATTGAAAGATAATACGGCAATTAAATTTTAATTATTTCTTCTTCTCATGCTTATATGTTTTGGCAAGGTTTCATCTTCAAAATCATTAAAATTAATGTTATCATCATTAAAGTCATTGCCTGCGTATTCATAATTTGATTTACCATTGCCGTTCTTATTTTTATATGTATTAGCCGCCGCCTTCAATGCAGCTTTTAAACTTGAAATTTCTTTTTCAATTTTTTCAATTGGCGTGTCGTATTTGCCAAAAGCAAACTGTCTAACTTTTTCAAATAGAAGTTCGGCTTTATTAAAAAGTGCTTCACTTTTTGATTTAGCGTCAGTTACAATTCCCAGACGTTTTTTAGCTGCTTTTACCTGATAATATTCGATTCTATCAATTATATCTCCGCGCAATTCACTGCCGCTTTTTGGTGCAAACAAAAAAGTTAAAGCACTTCCGGCTATTCCGCCCAAAAGAAAAGCCAATAGTGAACTGCTTGAATTTTGTTCCCTGTCTGCCATTTTTAGCTCCTAAAAAAAAATCATTAAATCTATTTTAAACTAATGAGTAATAATGTTAAAACAATAATATTAATTAGTCAACATTTATATGCATCTATTTGTTAAGCAAGCCACAATTGACAAAATTTAATCAAAAAAAATCAGAAGCCTGTTGAGTAATAAAAAAATAATTTCTTATATTCCTTTTGAAATCTGCTAAGTTCTTTTCTTCACGCTGGTTCCAAAATACTCTTGAAATAAATGAAAAATAATATATAGGCAAGTGAATTTTCTTTATAGGGTTTTGTTTTATACAGAAAAATTATTCTAACATTCGGATTAATGAATTTGCATCATGAAACGAACTGACGAAAAAAATATAAAGATCGTTGAAATATCGAATCAATCCTATGAAGTTTATTTGGATTTTGTTTTTGAGGATGGATTATTTTATATCGTCATAAAAAACAACAGCAATAGCCCGGTTTTCAAAGTTCATATAAAATTCAGTAATAGAATGCTTGGCGTAGACGGGAAAAAAGAAATTACCTCCATCAATCTTTTTAAGAATATCGAATTTTTAGCGCCTCAAAAAGAAATTAAAACTTTTTTAGATACAAGCGAGTCGTATTTCAGCAGGAAGCAGCCCACAAAAATTGTAACGGAAATAGTTTACACAGATATTCATAGCAAAAATTATAAAGTTGTTATCAAACATGATCTGGAAATATATAGAGACATAGGTTTTATAATAAAAAATAATAACTAAGAATAAGGAGGTTTATATGCCGGGGTATCCTTTGGTTTCATTTCATTTTATAGTTCAGTGGGGAGGAACAAGAATTGGTTTTGCAGAGGTAAGTGGTTTAACAATTGAAACACAAGCTATAGAATACCGTGAAGGTTCAAGCCCTGTTTATTCTTCTATAAAAATGCCTGGAATTCCAAAGTATTCAAATATAACTTTGAAGCGGGGGATAGTTAAAGGCGACAATGAATTTTTCAAATGGTGGAATACAATAAAGCTTAATACTGTTGAAAGGCGTGATATAACAATTTCATTATTGAATGAAGATCATGAGCCGGTTTTTAACTGGAAAGTTATAAACGCATTCCCGGTAAAAATTGAATGCAGCGATTTAAAAGCAAGTGGAAATGAGGTTGCAATTGAATCTATGGAAATTGCACATGAGGGTTTAGTTATAGAAAATGATTAGCATGAATTTATTCAATTGGAGCGAATGAAAATGCAATGCGATGAGGTAAGATTATATCTTGAAAGCTATGTAAAGAATGAACTTCCTTACAGTCTGCATAAAAAGATATTTAATCATATTAATAATTGCCGTAATTGCAGTCTTGATGCAGATGTAATAAAATTAATATTTCATGATTCACGCTTAAAAAATCATACCAGCACTTACATTTCACAAAAACAAGAAAAAGGAATTCTAAAAAATAAATTTAATGATCTTGAAAATTATTCATTCGAAGAAGGCTTATACAATTTAAAGTTAAGTGAACGTTCAGTTTCACGAATAAAAGTTAAGAAAAATAGAGACGGAAAATTTATTGTACTGGCTACAATTTTAACTGCTGTCCTTTTTGCTGCAATCATAGGGTTTTTATTTTATAATCATGAATCAGCTGCATTCCTTTCCGTTGATAAGCTTTATGGCGACGTTTTTATAGGTTCAAAGAAAATTGATAGCTACGGTATGCTTAAACCTGGTGAGTGGCTGAATACAGATGAGAATTCAAAATCAAGAATTAAGCTTGGCGTTTTGGGTGAAATAGAAGTTGAACCTTCAACCCAAATAAAGCTTTTAAATATTAATTCGTCCTATAATCACTTTTACCTTCAATCCGGGAAAGTTAAAGCATCGGTTTGGGGTGAACCAAGACGCTTGTTTATTGATTCTCCTAAAGGTGAACTTATTGATTTTGGTTCCACGTTTTATTTCAATGTTGAAAATGATAAGCGCAGTATAATAAAAGTTGAATCAGGCTGGGCGGCACTTCATTTTAAAGATCAATTTGTAATAATTCCTGCGGGTAATGAATGCATCTCTAAGGATGTAATTGGCATTCCATTCAATATTAATTCAACGAAAGAGTTTAAAGAAAAATTAAATGATTTTTTGGATAATAAAATTAATTCCGTTTCTGAAGTGTTAAATGCAGCTCACAAAAAAGATTTGATAAGCTTATGGTATTTACTTGTATCTTCATATCAAAATGAACGGAAGGTTATATTCAATAAAATTAAACAGCTTAATTCCGACGCAAGCAGGTTAAATGAAAATCAAATTTTAAAACTTGACGAATCAGCGTTGAATAATTTGTGGGAGGTTCTGGGATTAGGTAACAAAAATTATTGGAAAATACTTCGTACGACATCTTCTGCAAAATCTTCAAAGGAGATTTAACTCACATTAAATAAGTTTTCAAAAATTTATTTTAATTACATTACTTTAATCGTATCATTTGAATTACATTATTTTTGCATCTAATTACACTTAAACTTTAAGGAAAATTAATGGCAGATGAAGTTCAACTTACAGCAACAAGAGTTTACCAGGTTTCTGATAATATTCCGATTTATATTTCGGTAATAATAGGGAATGCTAATTTGGGAAGCACTGTGATATATTATAAAGATGAGATGATCGGGGGAGATACAGGGCAAATAGATAGACTTCCGGTCGGAAATGAAAATGAACCATTGAAGTTTAATCTTTTAAAATGCACAACAAAAGTGAAAGATATTAATCCATTAACAAACAAAACTTACGTTACATATTTGCTTGAGGGCGGGCAAAAAGATGAGCAGTTTGAATTCAATATTGATGTAAAACAGGAAGGTGGTTTTGCTGTTTATTCTGTAACATTTGTCTTTGTTTAACCTTAAGGGAATTAGAATGAAAATAAGAATACAGTATTTAAATATATTATCTCTCATATTGACAATCGTATTTATCGCAGGCAAAATTAATTACTCACAGGATTTTGACAGTCAATTTCCGTCATTTAATTCTTTAAGAACTCCAACTTCTCCCGCGTTTACAGTTTTAGGAGTTGAACCTAATTCAGTTGAACGGCCTACAACGCCTTCTTCCTTAGCTTTTTCAATTTTAAATCTTTCAAGTGATTTCAAAAGCCTCGCAAAAGATTTTGCATTGGAAGTTAGTCCATATTGGTTAATGGGTGCGCCAACATTAACATGGCGTGAAGACGCCAAAAGAAGTTTGTTTGAAAGTATTGCCAGGACTTTTACAATTTCGGTTGCTACAGCTGAAGTGGGTGGAACGTTATTTCCAGCCACAGGACTTTCGGCCGGCATACGTACTTCGCTTGTTTCAGGTACACTCAGCAGCGAAGCAAAAAAAAATTTAGAACTCATGGAAATAACTTTAACAAAAGAAGCAGGAATCTTTGCTTCATTTCAGGAAAAAAAAAGAAAAGGTATCGATAGCGCTTTTCAAAAACAGCTAAAAGAAAATGAAGGCAACTGGAAAAAAATTGAAGATATTACATACGTTTATAATTCGGCAATATCAAATTTAAACCAGTTGATTTTGGAAGATTCGGAATATCAGGATTCAATCAAATCTGTAAGAGAAAAAGTTCAAAGATATGCTATTTACCGTGAAGGATTTTTTCTCAATCTTTCTGCAGCCGGAGCCTGGAATTTTGACAATGGAATTGTTGATAAAGGTCATCTGAATAGATTTGGCATTTGGCTCACTCCAAGTTTTGTTTATAGTTCATTCAGTTTCTCTGCTGTGATTAGATATTTTCATTATAGAATAAGTAATGATAATATTGATTATGGCGGGAGATTAAGCTTTACAAAAAACAAATATGCTTTTTCGATAGAAGGTGTCGGGAGATCGGTTTTAAACTCAACTACTTCTAAGACAGAAATTAAAGGTGATGTAACTTTTGATTATGAAGCTGTGAATGGAATCTGGTTAAATCTTACATTCGGAAAAGATTTTAATAGTGCAAATGAAAAAAGTCTAATTGCTTCTGCGGGAATTAACTTCAACTTTAATTCACAAAGGTTTACTGCTAATTAATTTTCAACAAGTATTAGTAATAATTTACTAAAATTTTTTAATACTAATTTCTTTAACAAAAATTGGTTTTAAAAACTAATTCGATTCTACCACATTGTTTTAGCTACGATAAAAACTTCATTTCAATACAATTATTAAATTCCTATCAATTTTACTATAAATTCAGTTTTGAAAGAGCATGTAAAATTATTAATTTTGCCCCGCACCCATAGCTCAGTTGGTAGAGCATCTGACTCTTAATCA
>CAZRMA010000194.1:5294-7321 GCA_964600655.1 uncultured Ignavibacteriaceae bacterium | reverse complement strand
TCCTTTAATACCTGAAACTAATTCAGGATATTTATCAAGAACCATATTTGTAAGATCGCCGCCATCATCTAAAATCATACTTAAAGGTTTTCTATCTTCACCAAAGAATAAAGTTTGTTCAATGCACCAATCAAATTCTTCTGCGTTCATTCCTTTCCAGGCATACACTGGAATCCCGGCAGCAGCGATTGCAGCGGCAGCATGGTCTTGAGTTGAAAATATGTTACATGAAGACCAAGTGACATCCGCACCGAGATGAACCAAGGTTTCAATTAACACTGCTGTTTGAATTGTCATGTGAAGACAGCCTGCTATTCTCGCACCTTTTAAAGGTTTGCTGTTTCCGTATTCCTCTCTTAATGCCATTAAGCCCGGCATCTCTGCTTCTGCAAGTTTTATCTCTTTCCTGCCCCATTCTGCCAATGAAATATCTTTAACTTTGTATTTAACATACTTGTCAGTTTTATCTGCTACTTGACCCATTGTATATCCTTTTCTTTTATTTTTATAATATTAAAACCTAATTTAAAATCAAGCGTACTTTTTGAATTTAGAAACTAAATCCAATTGCTCCCAGGTAAAATCTTTTTCCGTTCTACCGAAGTGGCCATAGGCAGAGGTCTGCTGATAAATCGGCCTTCTTAATTTTAACCTGCTGATAATTCCTTTTGGAGTTAGATCAACTTCTTTACGAATCATTTTTGAAATTTCGCTGTCGGGAATCTTTCCTGTTCCTTTGGTATCAATAAAAATGGAAACTGGTTCGGCAACACCAATAGCATAAGCAAGCTGCACTAAACATTCTTTTGCTAATTTAGCGCCTACAACATTTTTTGCAATATGCCTTGCAGCATAAGTTGCACTTCTATCAACCTTTGAAGGGTCTTTTCCTGAAAATGCACCGCCGCCATGAGGAGCCCAGCCGCCATAAGTGTCGACAATAATTTTTCTTCCAGTCAATCCGCTGTCTCCATGAGGCCCGCCTATTTCAAATCTCCCTGTAGGATTAACAAAATATTTAGTTTTTTTGTCAATTAACTTTTCAGGAATTACTTTTTTAATTACATGTTTAATCACATCATCTTTAATAGTTTTTTGTGAAACATCACCATCATGCTGTGTAGATATTACAACTGCATCAACTCTAATTGGTTTGTGATCATCAGTATATTCAATGGTTACTTGGGATTTTGAATCTGGGCGTAGATAAGGCATTAATTTATTATTTTTTTTCCTAATATCTGCTAATTTTTTTACCAGCTTATGAGCGTACATAATAGGCATCGGCATTAGTTCTGGAGTCTGATCACAAGCATAGCCAAACATAATTCCCTGATCTCCAGCACCGCCAGTATCAACACCCATAGCTATATCGGGTGATTGAGAATGAATCGCATTTAAAACCGAACAGGATTCGGAATCAAACTTATAATCAGCTTTTGTATAACCAATTTTTTTAACAGTTTCTCTAACAATATCCTGAATATCAATGTATGCTTTTGTAGTAACTTCGCCGCCAACCAAAACTAACCCTGTAGTTACAAAAGTCTCGCAAGCTACCCTTGCGTTAGGATCTGTTTTATAAATTGCATCCAAAACACCATCAGAGATTGCATCACTTACTTTATCCGGATGGCCTTCGGAAACTGATTCCGATGTGAAGAAATATGACATTTGTATTTTTTCCTTTTATAAATAATTAGCTAATAAAAATCTATTTCTGATGAATCACCGGAATTTAATCGTTTAAATGTTCCCCGAATAGCTGAATTATTTCCGATGATTGAATTATCAAGCAATGATTTTAAAACTTGAGCGTTTGATCCGATAATTGAATTTTTAATGATACATTCATTTATAACACTGCCCTTATCTATTGTGGTATAGGGACCAATAACTGAGTTTGAAATCTGAACATCGTCAGCAATAAATACTGGACGATTGATAACTACAGTATTATCGAATTTTTTGCTTACACTTTTTTGATCCAATAAGTATTGATTTGTTGATAGAAGTGTTTCCGGTTT
>CAZRMA010000194.1:0-5284 GCA_964600655.1 uncultured Ignavibacteriaceae bacterium | reverse complement strand
ATCCATCAACTGGAAATGTCGTAATTTTTTCACCGCTTTCAATCATCATTTGAAGTGCGTCAGTAAGCTGTAATTCACCTTTGGTTCTTATGTCTTTTTCAACCAATTTTTTCAGGCTATCAACCAGAGCATCTGAATTTGCTATATAATATAAACCAACCAAGGCTAAATTTGATATAGGAGTTTGGGGTTTCTCTACCAGCTTTTCAATAAACCCATTATTCATAACTGCTACACCAAATCTTCTTGGATCATCAATTTCTTTCACACCTAGTGCTGAATATTTTTTTGTAAAAACCTTTTTTAAATCCACATCGAACACTGTGTCCCCAAGGATTATAAAAATCTCCTCATCATCAAATGTAGGAATGGCAGTATATATTGCATGCCCCAAACCTTCCATTGTTTCCTGTTCGATAAAATCCGAATGCATTGAAGGATATTCTTTGGTAACATAGTCCCGTATCATTTCACCAAGATAACCAATTACAAATGTAGATTTTTTTATGCCTTCTTCAAGGAGTTTATCTAATATATGTCCAAGTATTGGTTTTCCACCAACATTCAATAACACCTTGGGAGTTGTATGTGTATGTGGTTTTAATCGTGTCCCAATTCCTGCAACGGGAATAATTGCGCGCATAATTTCTCATTGATTGTTTTTGGATTACAAAATTAGCTAATCCCGAAATTAATACCAAATGAAGTTTGTGCTCATCAATTCTCATAGCACAATGTTTTATAATCAATATAAAGGATCATTTTTAGCATATTTAAATTGTTTTAAAAGTTTAACTCTTTAGATGCTTAATGTTTTTTACTATGAAGGATTATTGATAATTTTTAATAAGGAAATAATTAATTTTTGTTATAAAATATTGCTCACATTTAAAAGGGAATCCACCTCATGAAAAATAAAATAAAAGTTATTCAGTATGGCCTTGGCCCAATTGGATTAAAAGTAGCCCGGTATATTTCAGAACGTCAATCAATCGAAATTGTCGGTGCAATTGATATTGATAAAGAAAAAGTCGGAAAAGATTTGGGAATACTTGCAGGCCTAAATAATAATTTGGGTGTAGTAATTTCAGACAATGCAAAAAATGTATTTCAAAGTACTAAAGCAGATGCAGTTATATTAACTACTACATCGAGTCTTGAAAAAATTAAACCCCAAGTATTAGAAATACTTTCTTATGGGTTAAATATAATTTCAACTTGTGAAGAATTAACTCATCCATGGTTGACTAATCCTTCAATGGCAAATGAAATTAATGAAGCTGCAATAAAAAATAATGTTTCTGTTTTAGCTACTGGTGTTAATCCTGGTTTCTTAATGGACTTCTTACCAATGGCTTTTACTGCATTGTGTAAAGATGTTAAAAAAGTTACCGTTGAGAGAATTCAAAACGCACAATATCGAAGAGTTCCATTTCAAAGAAAGATCGGCGCAGGTTTAACTCCATCTCAATTTCAAAAGAAAAAAGAAGAAGGGACATTAAGGCATGTTGGCTTAACTGAATCGGTACAGTTAATTGCATCAAAGTTAGGATGGAAATTAGATAGTACTGAAGACATAATTGAACCGGTTATTGCTGAAAATAATGTTACTGCTGGAGAATTAAAAATTGAAAAAGGAAATGCTCTGGGTGTAAAACAAATTGGGAAAGGTGTTAAAGATGGGAAAGAAGTAATCTCATTAATATTTGTCGCAGCAGTTGGGCAACCGGAACCAAGAGATAGAGTTATTATTGACGGCAACCCTAAAATTGACACAACTATTAAAGATGGAGTCAATGGCGATGTCGCTACTTGCGCAATTACAGTTAATTCAGTGCCAACCGTGATAGAAGCTAAACCCGGATTAAGAACTATGGCTGATATTGAGCCCGTGAGCTGCTGGGTTTAATAATCATAGAACCGATGATATTTAATTCAGGATATATAAAGATCAGCTGACGTAAAGAATCTAAAATATATCCTGGATTATTTTAAAATTAATTTTCTATCATTCCAAATCATCAAGTTTATCTTGTACACGCTTATCCCTTGGATTCATCTCAATAGCTTTTTTATAATTTTTAATTGCTTCTTCCTTCTTCCCTAATTTTGCATTCACATCTCCAAGGCTTTCAAAAGCACCTGCCCAATCCGGGAAAAGTTCGGCGTTCTTTTGAAGTACGGTTAGAGCATCTTTTCCCGAACCATTGTCCAATAAGTTTTTCCCAAATCTATCAAGTGAATTCTCTTTAAAGTTAAAAGCATAGCCTCCGTAATATTGATCTTTCAATTCATCGTATCTTTTCATAGATGCATCAAGCCCGCCTTTTTTATAAGTGTTCATAAGCAAAGCTGACAATTCAATCGGTTCATGATAACCACGATGGCATGTTATACATTTAACTTCAAGTACATTACCATCACTATTCTTTTTTAGCTTGGAAATAAAATTATTATTAATTGCACCCATCATTTTCATCATCTCTCTAGCTGTTTCTTTTTCTGGCTTTGCATCTGAAGGGAAATCTATATCTGAAAATTCTTTCCCCTTTGAATCATCATGACAAAATGAACACCTTACGCCTAAAGACTGCGCGAAGTTAATCATTATAAGTCTTAGTGTTTGACCCGAAGTAGTATCCGGTAATACTTTTAAATTCATTGGTTTCTTATTCCAGTTGAATTGCGAAAAGCTTGTTGAAACTAAAACTGAACTTATAAAAATAACCAGCAATATTTTTTTCATTTTGCGACTCCTTTATAATATATAATTCACCCAGAAGTCTGAGCGATTAAGTTTTAATTTATTTTGAAATTGATTGGTTTGTAAAATAATAAATATTTATAAAAAACTTCATGTTCATTCAAAATCTGAAGTGATAAAAAAATCATTAAAGAATGAAATATAATAATAAAGATTCTGGTTGCAATTTAATTCCTTACCACAATCATCCCAAATTTACCATATTCATGGGATTGATAAAGGAATGAGTGATATGCATATTTGCTTCCAAAATCAAGCGAGTATAATAATTTTTTCTGAATGTTAAAGCAGATATAATATTTCTTGATGAAATAGAATTTAAAAATGAGCTACAAATTATTACTGCAATAATTAAAGAAAGTTTATACTGATGTTATACTTCTGTGATATTTAATCCTCATTTTACTATCAATTCATTCAGTTAAAATCACTAACACATTTTAAAACAAACCGTTAATAAACGGTAAAATTCATAACAAAATAAGGAGAACATCATGATGAAACGAAAACTTATTTACATTTTCTTTTTAGTTTTTATTTACAGCTTCACTGCTATGGCTCAGGTGGATCCGGATACTGCATCAAAAGTAAGCATTGACCGTTTCAGTGCTGATGCTGGACATCTATTTGTTAGGGATAGTGAAAATATGCTTCCAGGCCCAAATATTCCGATCGATTTTGATAGGGCACCATTCATCACAAAAGGCTATGGACCAAATGGAGAGTTGATCGCTTATTATAATTTTGATGTTCAGCCAAATGTGCCTGCTCCTATTTTCGTATTGTTCCGTGATGGAGAATCCATGCCCGTGAAAGGACAATTAAACATAGTTGATGATGTCCCTGGAGATTCTGATTATAATGATTTTTGGGAAGTTCAAAAAGTAACTGTCCCGGCCAACTACCTTCCAAATTCAATAACCAGTTACCAGGCTATTGTAGATAGCGGTTATCAAATAGAAGAAACTAACATGATTGTTAACTGTCCAATTGTTCCAGACGGATCAGTTGCCCGAAAGAGATGGAATGGAAGTGACTTCGGATTAACAAAAGGCTGGTATAATGACCAAGTTGTTTACTATTTCAATTTTGCTGAGAAGGCAATAATGACAAACAGCATGGATATGATTGATCCATCACCAATATATGTTTCATTTAATATTAACCCGGGAGATCCAAATGGCGGGCCTCCATCTGGTTTTAAGACTGACACAATTACCGGTAGGGCACACAATGTAGCTGCAACATTACCTCCCGATGCCGGTTATTCTCCACTATGGACTGTAAACATTTATGATAATGCCGATTTTAATAAAGTGCATGACTTAGCTTCAGCTCAATCTGCAAACATTTTAGCAACTGGTGCTGCGCTCGTTAACTGTCCGTTAGTTGCACAATATGTTAAGATTGATAGATTCAGTGCTGATGCGGGGAATTTATTTGTTAGAGATGCAACTAATAATTTGCCTATGCCAAATGAACCGGTGGACTTTGATAACACACCATTCATTATAAAAGGATTAGGCCCAAACGGAGAACACACTTCCTATTATAATTTTGACGTACAGCCAACTGAACCAGCACCGATTTATGTTTTTATAAATAATTTAACACTTTCACCTATCAATGAACAGCATAATATAATCGATGTAATTCCTGGCGATACTTCATATAATGATTTTTGGGAAGTTCAAACAGTTATGGTTCCACCGGATTACATACCCAATTCAATTACAAGTTATCAAGCTTTGGTAGATTCGGGTTATACGATTAATGAAACAACTATGCTTGTCAATTGCCCTGTTGTATCGGAAGGTTCAACAGCTAAAATGAGATTAAATGGAGAAAGCTCTGATTTAACCTGGGGTTGGTATAAAGGCAAGATCGTTTATTACTTTAATTTTTCAGAAAAAGTATTAATGACTAACGCAAATGATATGGTCCCAGTTTCGCCTATTTTTGTTTCTTTCAATATAAATCCGGATATGCCGGGTGGCGGCCCGCCTTCAGGGTTTAAAACGGAAGAATCGACTGGGAGAACTCATAATGTAACAGCAACTCTTCCCGATGATGATACGTATTCACCTTTATGGATGGTTAACATTTATGATAATGCTGATTTCGATAAGGTTCAAGATCTGGCATCTGCACAATCTGCCAATATTCTGGTCAATAGTGCAGCGAATGTTAATTGCCCTATAGTTTCTGTGGAACCTACAACTGCAGTAGATGATAATAATAATTCAGCAGTGCCGCTTACATATTCTTTAAAGCAAAATTACCCTAATCCATTTAATCCTTCGACCCAGATTAAATTTTCTATAGTTAATAAGGAAAGGATTTCGTTAAAGGTTTATGATATACTTGGAAATGAAGTTGCAACGTTGGTTAATGAAATTAAACCGGCAGGCACATATTCAATTACTTTCGATGCTAAAAACTTAGCAAGTGGAGTTTATGTTTATCAAATCAAAGCCGGAAATTTCGTAAAATCACATAAGATGATTTTATTAAAGTAAG
>CAZRMA010000193.1:0-7337 GCA_964600655.1 uncultured Ignavibacteriaceae bacterium | reverse complement strand
CCTTAATGGAATTTCTAAATCTATTTGAGCGGTTAAATTTTTATCATCTATTTTTTCATCATCCAGAAAATCTTGATAAAATATTGTTTCAGCTAAATTGTTTTTTGCGCCTAGCGGTATTAATTGAGGCCCCTGATCTTCAACTAGTGAATTATTAAAAGCCCCCGTTTCGCGGAACTCTGAGTCATGAGACTTGGGCATGTTTCTCTTTGAAAGTGAATAAGAAGTTTTCCAATCAACTTTCAAAAAGTTATAATCATGCTTGCCGCCTAATGTATTTGTAAATAAGTCAGTATTTATTTCTCTTGCTCTTAACCAATATTCAACATAGGATGCATCCACTCTATATCTTTTTCGCATTCTTACTTCGTTTCTATCTGTTCGTCCATAAAGACCACTAAATGTAAGACTCCCACTTGGTAACCGATAATCTAAGGTAAGACTAGCTCCGTATCTTTTTCTTATTTCTTTTCGGTCACCTAGATTTAAATTTCTCACTATTACAGGAGCTCTTTCTTCGTTAGGTTGTTTCTCTCTTAGAAGATCGTAACTCGCATCTAAAACATCAGAACTTCTATTAGCCCGCTCTAAATTTCCGGTTATTAAAACACCTAGATTATCATCCAAAAATCTATTGCTGATACCTAAACTGCCTCTATAGTTGCCGTAATCATTTTCATGATTATTATAACCACCCTCAAATCGTACAGTTCCTTTCATTCCCGAAGGCGCCTGTCTAACAATAAAATTAACTGTGCCGCCAACAGCATCTCCATCTTTGTCAGGCGTAAGTGCCTTAAATACTTCAATACCTTCCAGCATATCTGAAGAAATCATACTTAAATCTACTGATCTATTCTCCGGATCAGTTGCAGGAATTCTTTCGCCGTTAACAGTTATTGAATTGTATTTGGGAGCTAATCCCCTTACAACTACTTTAGTTCCTTCTCCCGCGTTTCTTTCAATAGAAATTCCAGGCAGCCTCCCAACAGATTCTGCTGCGTTAGCATCAGGCAGCTCTTGAATTTTATCTTTTGATACAACATTTACTATCGTATTTGAATTTAACTGTTGATTGATTGCTGCTTGCTGCCCCTGATATTGTCCTGTTACAAGAATTTCCTGCCCTTGAATAACTTGCGGACTAAGAATAACATTTGAGGTAACAGTTTGATTTGCTTTTATCTCAACCCATATGCTGTCTGTTTTGTAGCCAAGATATTTATATAATATAAGAGTTTTACCTGGTTCAATATTATTTATTTGATATTTACCATCTATTCCAGTTGCGGCTCCAATGGCAGTTTCAGAAATAAATATATTTGCGCCTACGAGCGGAGAGCCATCTGTTTCATCGGTTACTATTCCGGCAATATTTCCTGTTTGGGCAAAAACATTTTGAATAAAAAAGAATGAAAGTATAGAAATCGCTAAAAAGGAAAGGTAACATTTTTTCACGGGCATCAAATCCTCAAATAAAGAAATTTTTTGATATAATTTTATTTGAATTTAATATAGTATACTTGGTATACCAGGCAATTATACAGCTTTAAATATTTTTTGTCAAGAGATAATTTCAGCTAATGCGGTGTTCAACAGATTTATTTTTCAATTAATTGTCATCAACATCACAAAATCTGTTATCGGAACGATTAATTGAAAAATACTTGAGTCATCCTTCGAACAAAAAGATATAGAAAGAGTCTAAATTGATTGGCAAGCATGGTAAAGTAAAAGTAATTATTTGCCGTGAGCTCAGTATTGTAAAGAAAGGATAAATTCAAAATGAATAAAACTGATAAAGATAATTATCAATTAAAAACCATTGATGAAGTATTAAGGGAGCTAAACACTAATAAGGATACTGGCTTAAGTGAGAACGAAGCCAAGAACAGAATAAAAAAATACGGGTTGAATGAAATCCCGGAAAAAGAAGAAACATTTTTACACAGAGTCTTAAGGAGATTCTGGGGTCCGATACCCTGGATGATTGAAATTGCAGCTATTCTTTCAGCCTCAGTTCAAAAGTGGGATGACTTCGGTATTATTACTACTTTACTTTTTGTTAATGCAATTATTGATTTGTGGCAGGAGAGTAAAGCATTAAGCGCCTTAAGCGTTCTCAAACAAAAGCTTGCAAAGAAAGCCACTGTCTTACGTGATGGAGAATTTAACTCAATCGACGCCAAGGAACTTGTTCCGGGAGATATAATTAAAATAAAAATAGGAGAGATACTTCCCACTGATGTAAAATTGATTGAAGGAGAATATCTTCAGATTGATCAATCGGCATTAACCGGTGAATCGATGCCCGTAACAAAACATTCCAATGATACTGCCTATGCAAACTCTGTAGCTAAGCAAGGTGAAATGATTTCTGTTGTTACATTAACCGGTTTAAATACCTATTTCGGTAAGACTGTGTCGCTTGTTGCGAAGGCTGAAAAAGAACAAAAAAGTCATTTTCAAAAGATGGTAATAAAAGTAGGGAATTATCTTATTTTCACTACCATTTTCATGGCTGTAATTATCATTTTAACTGCATTATACAGACACGAAAATATGCTTGAAATTTTAAGATTTACACTTGTTCTTACTGTTGCCGCAATCCCCGTTGCTTTACCTGCCGTATTAACAGTTACTATGGCGGTTGGAGCAATTGCTCTCGCAAAGAAACAAGCAATTGTCAGCAGGCTTGCATCAATTGAAGAGCTTGCCGGGATTGATATATTGTGTTCCGATAAAACCGGGACACTTACTAAAAACCAGATGACTGTTGCTGATCCTGTTACTTATACTGGTTTTGATGTAAAAGATTTAATGATCTACGCAGCACTCTCATCAAAAGAGGAAAATAAGGATCCTATTGAAATACCCATTTTTGATTATTTAAAGAAAAATAACTTATACGAAGATTTAAAAAATTATAAAGTAGAAAAATTTACACCTTTTGATCCTGTTAATAAAAGAACACAGGCAGTAGCAATTAAGAATAATGAAAAATTTATAATAACTAAAGGTGCTCCTCAGGTAATTCTAAAATTATCCTCAAAAAGTGTAGATAATAATTTGGTCTCTAAATCAGTTAATGACTTTGCCGGCAAAGGTTACAGAACGCTTGGAACTGCAATCAAAAAAGGAGAAGATACTGAATTTAAATTTGTAGGAATTATTCCTTTATATGATCCGCCGAGAGATGATGCAAAAGAAACCATAGCAGAAGCCAATAAATTAGGTTTAAATGTAAAAATGGTAACAGGTGATAATGTTGCCATTGCAAAACAAATATCCGATCAGTTGGGCCTAAATTCTAACATACTTGAGGCAGATGAACTAAAAAACAATAATAGTGCTGAATTTATAAAAATGACTGAAATTCTCGCAAAAACAATACACCAGAAATTAAATCCAGATTTACCGGAATTAAAAGTAAAAGAGTTCGCACAGGAAGTCAGTAAAGAAATTGAAAGCACCTTTCAAACTGAAAATATTGGAAAAGACAGAAATAAAAAACATGAATCGGAAATGCTTAAGTTAATTGAAGAATCAGGAGGTTTTGCGCAGGTATTTCCTGAGGATAAATATTCAATTGTTGAACAGCTTCAAAAAGGAGGTCATATTGTGGGGATGACCGGCGATGGAGTAAATGATGCCCCGGCACTTAAAAAAGCAGATGCAGGAATTGCAGTTGCAGGAGCTACTGATGCGGCAAGAGCAGCAGCAGATTTAGTTTTGATGGCTCCAGGTATTTCCGTAATTATTGATGCTATTAAACAAGCACGTGTAATTTTTGAAAGGATGAACAGCTATGCTATTTATAGGATCGCTGAAACAATCAGGGTTATTCTTTTTATGACACTCGCAATTTTGATTTTTAACTTTTACCCGGTTACCGCAATTATGATTATTATGCTTGCGCTGTTAAACGATATACCAATAATAACTATTGCTTATGATAATACGAAGATTGATCCTTTCCCGGTTAAATGGAATAATACGGAATTATTTGGTCTCTCTACATTACTGGGTGTTGCGGGAGTAATTTCATCTTTCTTAATTTTTTTCCTGCTGGAAACTTATTCAAATTTATCTCAGCCATTAATCCAGGCTGCAATATTTACTAAACTTATTATAGCCGGTCATGCCACGGTTTTTAATACAAGAACGAATGATTGGTTTTTCAAAAAACCTTATCCTTCAAAACCACTTTTACTTGCTTCTTTATCCACAGCAATTTTAGGTTTGCTTGTTGGCGTATATGGAATATTTGTGCCTGCAATTGGATGGAAATGGGGTTTGATAGTAACTGGTTATGCATTAGCCTGGTTTTTGTTTAACGATGTGATCAAAGTATTCTTTTACAAAAACTTTATTAAGGAGAATAAAATATTTCATAAGTTTTTCAGTAAAGAACATGGAGTGTAGGCAATTAACTTATTGAAAAATAATTATATTATATTTTTTAAAAACTAATAAAATTATTGAACACGGTAATCTTGTTTTAACAAGATAACGAAAGGAATTATTTATGGAAAACGAAATAGAAGAACTTATAAAAAAGCTCTATAGCAAAGACGGAATTCAGAGAAAAATAGCAAGATATGATTTAGTGAAGATAGGCAAACCTGCGATAAAATATTTAAGTGACTTATTAAATGAACCGAAAGATAAGGAGCAAAAAGAATATGTAAGGTGGGAAACAATTAAAACCTTAAGCCAAATTACTGATTCCGAATCTATACCAGTCCTAATTAAAGCATTAGAGAATGATGATTTTGATGTTCGGTGGATGGCAGCCGAAGGACTAATCAATATTGGGGAAAAGTCGATAAAACCCTTATTAAAAACTCTAGTCAGAAAAAGTAATTCAATATATTTACTTGAGGGAACTCATCATGTATTGAAAGAGCTTCAATTTAAAAATATCTTTGATGACAAGACGGGAATAATTAATAAGCTGGAGAATTACAATCTGCATCCAGATATAGTAACATCAGTGGAACAGTTATTATCTCAAGAATAATAAATGTCAATATTGTAGATCATATTGGAAGTAGGATTAAAAAATATTTGAATTATCGATTAAGAATTTAAGAAAGGAACTGTTATGTCAATCCGTCCGGTTAAAAAAATATTAAAAGCACAGCCGACAATTGAAGGAGCTGGAGTTAATCTACGCCGGGCGATTGGTTTTGGCGATCCTTCCGAAGTTGATCCGTTTCTTCTTCTTGATGATTTCAGAAATGAAAATCCAAAAGATTATCTGGCTGGATTTCCTTGGCATCCGCACCGGGGTATAGAAACAATTACTTATGTTCTTGCCGGAAGCGTTGAACATGGTGACAGCATGGGTAATAACGGCGTAATTTCCTCCGGAGATATACAATGGATGACAGCCGGCAGCGGAATAATTCACCAAGAAATGCCTAAGGGCGATTCACAAGGTAGAATGCATGGTTTTCAGCTTTGGGCAAACCTTCCTTCTGCTTTAAAAATGACTACACCTCGTTACCAGGAAATTAAATCACAGGATATACCTGAGGTAACTGATGATGATGGAACACTTGTAAGGATTGTGTGCGGAAATTTCTGGGGAAAGAAAGGTCCAGTTGACGGCATTGCAGCGGATCCTATTTATGTTGATGTTTCTGTTCCGCCGGGTAAAAGAAAATCAATAAAGATTGATACCAGAAATAATGCCTTTGCTTATGTCTTTGCTGGTTCGGGGAAATTCTCAAATGCTTCAGGGCCGCTCGTAGTTCCAACAGAAAGCACCGGCTGGCTGGATACTTCTCCACCTGTTGATGCGGATAATCGTTCACTAATTCTTTTTGACAGTGGAGATGAGATTACAATTCAAGCAGATGTAAAAGGAATTCGTTTTCTACTTATTTCGGGAAGGCCATTGAAAGAACCGGTTGCCTGGTACGGCCCAATAGTAATGAATACGCAAGCAGAGCTCAGAAAAGCTTTTGATGAGCTTCAAGATGGAACGTTTTTAAGATACAGTTCAAATAAGAAATAAGTTTAAATAGCAAAAATTGAAATCCACGGGATTTTGTTGGATCCTTCAAAAATTGAAATAATAATTGTATGATTAAAGCAAAATGATTAACAGAGACTTCAAAAAAATTATTCGTGTCATGCTGAGTTTATCGAAGCATGACAGATTTAGAAATAATTTAAACTTCGACAAGCCTATCTGCCGATAGGCAGGCTCAGTTTGACATCATAAATTTATCAAAATAAATTTTTCAAAGTCCATAACAGGATTTTTTATAGTCATCAATTTTCTATAAATGAAAACTTTTAATCTAGTTTATGTGATTATCAGATTTGTAATTATTTATTATCTTATATGAATTACTAGGTTATTTATCAAAATCGGAATCCGATTTATAAATTATTGGGATGATCTATTTGTTCATTGAGCTCAACATATTCCCTATTCAGCGTAAATTCTTCTGCATAATTACTTTTTAATTGTTCAACTAAAATGGTTTTAGGAATTGCTGGAAAATAAATACTTTCGTTTTTAAGGTAATCGAAGACAGAGTTAATTAAATCCTTTTTGTTATTGAATTTATTTCTTAATAGAGAAATAAACTTTTCTTCATCTATTACTAAACCCGATATTTCCCATATGCCCTCTTCAACAATATAATTTTTACCAAAATAATTTATTTCCTTATATCCATTTTTTATTATAAAATTATTTACGAAATCCAAAACGTATGTAAAATAATTATCACTATCTTTTAATTGATCAACAATATACTGTTCAACAAATTTTGAGGTAATTTTATTTAATAGATAGAGAGAATCCTCTTCAGTTTCAGGACTATCAGATTTTTCCATTTCATTTTTAATATTACAAAAATAACCATCAGCATTTTTATTAAATATTGGAGCAATACAATTAATGGCTGACACTTCAATACTAGTTTCATTATTTAGAATAAACTTATGAAACTTTTTATGGACCAACTTTAGGTAAGTCAAAGCAATTTGATAGGCCATTTCCGAAATTTCATTAAAATACATTTGTTCCGGATTTGGCTTTATAAATCTTCGAAGCGATGTCAAAATAGAAATATTCATAGCCCTCATTTCATTTCCTACAGTCATTCAACTTTAGCAAATATCAATAATCGTACTAAAACAAAAGGTGGAAAATTTGCGAAATTATTAAATAAAATGACCTAAGTTTTATTTTATTTTAACCAGATTGAAACAAATTAGAATAAAATGAAAAATTATTATTTTGAAATTTAGATTAACGGCTGGATTTTGTAAGCATGTTAATTTTCTGTTCCTTGATTTCTAAACTATAATCT
>CAZRMA010000192.1:2495-7339 GCA_964600655.1 uncultured Ignavibacteriaceae bacterium | reverse complement strand
CGGCTGAGGAAAAGAAGGAAGAAAAACCCATTGAATCTCCTCAGGCTGATCAAACCAAAACTCCTCAACAGAAACAGGAAACCCCAAAACCTGCACAGCCTACTGCTGAAAAAGATAAAACTGTTATATTCCAGGGAAATGGATTTGTCATTGAACAATTAGAGGATTGGCAGGATAAAACGATATACACTTTAACGGGCCCGGTTACAGATGGTATTCAGCATAATGTAATAATTACTATAGATCCGGAAGTTCCATTTGAAGAATTAATTGATTATGCTGATTGGCAAATTAGAACTTTGGAGGAGGAACTAAAAAGCTGTACATTGTTAAAAAGAGGAGATATAAAATTAGACAATGGAATGGATGCTTATGAGGCGATTTTTAGCTGGCACCCTCTGGATGATGTAAAAATTTATCAGCATCAGATTTACATTTTAATTAATAAAACTGCTTACAAGCTTACTGCTTCATTTACAAAAAAAACCAGGCAGACAATAGGGCCTGCGATTGTTAGAATGATGCTGAGCTTCAATCCAACTTCTGGTTCAAAAAAGTAGATTTACAACTGATCCCCAATTATTCTAAAAATGAATCACACCAAAATATCCGAAAGATCCAGTTTTACCCATAATATTGTTAAAGTAAAAATAGAACGCGGCAACTCAACTCAAAAAGAATTTTATTTCAAAGAGTCTTTTACGGTAGGGCGTTCTGAAGATTGCTCTATTCAAATTGACGAAGGAGTAGTTAGCCGAGTTCATATAGAATTTATTAAAGATAACAATACCTGGTGGATTTCAGATAAGCACAGCAGCAATGGAACTTTTATTAATGGCATCAAAATAGACAATATTGAATTAAAAGATACAAGCTCTATTGTTTTAGGAAATAATGGGCCAATACTTATCGTTTCATTTGTAGAATCTGAAAAAGAAATTAATAATTCACCGGAAGAAAGCAGTCCAAATATAATTTCCTCTGTGACTGCTGAAAATAATTCAGCCAGTTCCCTTCCCCAGGATCCTTCATTAACAAAATATATTAATCATTATTTCAATGAATCAAATAATGAAGAAATTGGTGAACACACAAGACTTGTTAGAGAAGCTTTTAAGGTTGTAAAGAAAAAACATACTTCTAAATATCGCAAAGTAATAATCGGTTTTGCAATAATTGCTGTAGCTGCAGCTTCATTTTCAATTTATCTTCAGGTAAAGGAAAATAAACAAAAGCAATTAGCCGAGAATATTTTTTATAATATGAAATCTCTTGAACTCGAAATTTCAGCGCTAAAAGAAAACTTGGCAAAATCTAATGATCCTACTATTATTAAAGCGCTAAAACAATTTGATGAAAGATATAAGCAGCTTAAAAAAAATTATCAAAATGTAGTAAATGATTTAGGCGTATACAATCTAAACGAAGAAGATAAAATTATAATTCAGACTGCAAGAGCATTTGGGGAGTGTGAGCTTGCAATGCCTAAGGAATTTATTGATGAAGTTAAAAGTTATATTAAAAAATGGAAATTAAGCAACAGACTAACTAATGCTATAGATAGATCAAATCAAAAAGGGTTCAATCAAATAATTGTGAACTATCTGGTAAGAAATAATTTGCCCCCGCAATTTTATTACCTAGCTCTACAGGAAAGCGATTTTAAAGAAAAAATCGTTGGTCCACAAACTAGATATGGTTATGCAAAAGGTATCTGGCAATTTATTTCCGAAACGGCAAAAAGATATGGTTTAAAGACCGGGCCATTAGCAAACAAAGGTATTTACGATGCTGCAGATGACAGGTATAATCTTCCCAAAGCAACATCTGCCGCAGCAAGGTATATAAAAGATATTTATGATACAGATGCACAGGCATCGGGTCTGCTTGTTATGGCGTCTTATAATTGGGGCGAGTACAATATTATTAATTTAATCAAAAAGCTTCCGGAAAATCCGAGAGATAGAAACTTTTGGAAGCTGCTTGAAAAGTATAAAAAAAATATTCCTTCAGAAACCTATAATTATGTGTTTTATATTTTTTCCGCAGCGGTAATTGGAGAAAATCCCAAATTGTTCGGTTTTAATTTTGAGAACCCGCTTAAGAATGCTCTTCAGAATCTAAAGAATTAAAATATTTTTCAGTTACTCAAACAAAATCTATAATGGCTTCACTTAAAAGTAAACTTTCCCTTATTTATTCTGCAAAATCTGATATCGGATTAATAAGAACGGAAAATCAGGACAGTTTCGGAAAATTTCCTGAAGAAAACCTTGATCTTTATTCCGCAAAAGGACAATTGTTTATTGTCGCTGACGGTATGGGCGGCCACAAAGGCGGAAAGGAAGCAAGTTCAATTGCCGTGAATGTTATAAGTAGCGAATATTTTAATCTTCAGATTGAAGATTCGGAGGCACTCAAAGAATCAATAGAAAAAGCCAATAGTGCTATTTTCACACAAGCAGGCGTTTCTTCAGAATTTGGAGGAATGGGAACAACCTGCTCTGTTCTATTATTGAAAGATGAGAAAGGAGTAATCGGTCATGTCGGTGATTCTCGTATATATAAAATTGAAAATAATAAACTGGAACAGCTTACTAATGATCACACTAAAGTAGAAGAAATGTTAAGAGAAGGAATATTAACTCCGGAGGAGGCTAAAAATTATCCTTCAAAATCGGTATTAGCTAGAGCATTAGGCGTTGAGGCTAAAGTAAGAGTTGATATTATTACAAATATTAACCTAAATAATGAACCGATATTCGTCATGTGTTCTGATGGATTGGCAAAGGTTAGCGAGAAAGAAATTTTAAGTATTGTTTCGTCGAATAATACAACAGAAGCTTGTAACAAGCTAGTTGATCTTGCCAACGAAAGAGGCGGAAAAGATAATGTAACAGTTCTGATAATTAAAATTTATTTAGAACAAAGTGCTAAATTACAAGAAGGACTGCCTCAAAAAAATAAAGTAAAACATACTGGCGGAAAAAGTAAAATATGGCTGGGATTGCTACTAATATTTATTCTTATCTTGATAGTGGTTTATCAATATAAGGCTTCAATCAAATCTGTCTTTATACATTTCGATAAAGGCACGTCATTAGGGAAAGATACAATTGCAGGAAATAAAATTAATGCCACATTAAATTCTGACCTTTCAAATTCGGAATTGCTTAATGATGCAGATAAAATGGTGAAGCAAGGTAATTATGATAAAGCATTATCAATTTATAAGACTATATTGATAAATGAGCCCATGCATCAGGCAGCACTAAATGGAGTAAATGAAATTGCAACCAGGTATTCATCATTAGCTGAAAAATATTTAAAAGAAAAAAAATTTACCGAAGCATTGAATTACTTTAAAAAGGCAGCTGAGATTCAGCCCGGGAATGAAAAAATTAAAGGACTCATAAGGCTTTGTGCCAGGCAAATGGAATATTATGACATTGGAATGGATTCTTCTGTGGAGAATAATCATTTATCGGAAACTGCAGGTTCTCAAATTACAGTCACAAGATTTGACCTACCCCGCTGGGGCTACCCAGGTACAAATAAAAATGAATTTTCAATAACAAGCTCTGAACTAAGTTTCACCAATACTTTAACTGAAAAATTTATCATTTACGATTCTGATATTAATGATATTTCGATAGCCATTAATTTTATAACAGAAAATTCAAATTCAACTTTTGGCTTAATAATAGGATACGTTTCACCAACAGAATATTATATATTTAAGCATACTCCCGATGGCGATTATATTCTCCAAAAAATAAATGGAAGCGATACTGAGAAACTGCTTGTTGTTAGTTCGCGTGGATCAGACAATATTAGTCAAAAACTTATGAAGGTAAAGTATTCCGACAACACCATAAGTATTTATAATGAAAACGGCTTATTAAGTTCTTATAGAAGCTATACAAGGGTATTTGGGAAAGCAGGTTTGTACGTTGATAAAAATGTGTCAGTCAAATTTCAGAATCTTTTCTTAAACGGTAATTCAAATTAAGTACTAAAGGTTTATGGATCAGTTAATAGGAAAAGTAGTAGATAATTATAAAATCCTTGAAGTCATAGGCAGAGGAGGAATGGGAGTAGTTTTCAAGGCAATGGATATGAACCTTGAAAAAATAGTTGCTTTAAAAATGATTGATCCTTTTCTGGCAAGAGATGATAATTTCCTAAGGCGATTTAAAACCGAAGCCAAGGCTTTGGCAAAATTGGAAAATACGAATATCGTTGGAGTACATGCTCTTCGGGAAACAAGTTTTGGACTATTTATGATTATGGAATACGTACAGGCCAAAACTATTTCTGAATGGATGCGTGAAAAAGGTAAATTCTCCGTTACTGAAACAATAGCTATTGGGAAACAGATTTTAAACGCCATAGGGCATGCACATAAGGTTGGTGTAATACATAGAGATATTAAACCCAACAATATTTTGCTTTGTGAAGACGGCACAATTAAAGTCATGGATTTTGGATTGGCAAAAGTAATTCAGGAACATGGTTCAGAAAGTACAGTTACACATGCGGCTGCAGGTACACTATATTATATGTCTCCTGAACAGGTTAAGGGATTAAAAAATGTTGATAAGAGAAGCGACATATATTCAATTGGAATGACATTCTATGAAATGCTTGCCGGAAGAACACCGTTTGAAAAAAGTGAATCAGAATTTACAATTCAGAAAGAGATAGTTGATGGAAAAATTCCCTCGCCGATTAAATACAATCCATTAATTCCAAAAGACCTGGTAAATATTATTATGAAATGCATCGATAAGGATGCTGAAAAAAGATTCCAGGAAACAAATGAAATTTCTGCAGCTTTATCT
>CAZRMA010000192.1:0-2395 GCA_964600655.1 uncultured Ignavibacteriaceae bacterium | reverse complement strand
CTGGATTCCTTGGATGTGGCACGTTATTCAATAATGTTAAAATTGGCGGGATATGATGATTGGAATGACGAGAGATACCTGGTAAGCCCGGGGAAAAATGAAATTAATATTAATTTAAAACGTGCCATCGTCGTTGAAACCGCTTCTTTGATATTAAACTCAATTCCAGCGGCAACTATATATATTGATAATAACAAAGTACTTACAAATTCAGATGAAACAGTTAGAAATTCTACTCCAACCGGAAAACATACAATAAAATTTGTGCACCCTGAATTCGGATCAAAAACTATAGTTGTTAACTTAAGCAATAAACAAAAAAAACAAGTTACATGTTATTTTCAACAACAGGTAAACATCCAATCATTAAGTAACTCAGGCGACCCAATTTGGGGAATGATATACTTAAACGGTAATAGTACGGATAAAACTACTCCGGGAGATCTGAAGCTAGGCCCTGGCAAGTATAATATCTCAGTTAAAAAAACAGGTTATAAAACAGTCGAAGATGATATACAATTAAATATTTCCCCTACTTTTGAGCCAAAAGTGCATTCGCTCGTTTTTCATTTTAAATAGAAATTATATAATTGAAAATTATTTATCTAATGAACATAGGAGGTCAATAGTATGTGTTATAATATAAATTCTCTTTCCAAAAGGAATTTCCTTCGTTTCATTTTATCTGCCGCTTTTTTCACATTACTTCTGATTACCTCTGTTTACGCACAGGATGATTCGAAAGTAAAACTTGACAAAGCTGAAGATTACTATAAAGCTGCACAGTTCGATAATGCAATCGATATACTGCAAAAACTGTCATCCGACAGCTCGATTGATAACGAAATAAGAAAAGAGGCATTTCGATTTCTTGGCAGGGCATATTCTGCAAAAGGATTATATGATAAAGCAAAAGAATCGATAGCTCAATTGCTTAAACTTGAACCGCCAATGGTAGTATTTAATCCTGACTACGAACCTCCTGTATTCATGAAACTCTATTATGAAGCGCGTAAGGAATATACTGGCTCATACAGCATTGAAAGGCCTGATCCGGGAATGAAAACAATGGCGATTATAGATTTTAAGAATCGTTCTGTTGATAAAAAACTTCAATATGATCCGATGGAAAAAGGTTTTGCGGATCTTTTCATAAATCGACTTAATAATTCAACAAATCTAAAAGTTGTTGAACGGGAAAGAATACAATGGATTTTAGATGAAATAAAACTGCAGGATCAATACAATATGGAAGGCGCAGTACGTGCAGGCAAACAGCTGGGTGTTCAAACAGTTTTACTAGGCAGCTTTATTATTTTGGGCGATCAAATCTGGCTTGGGGCAAGGTTAGTTAAAGTTGAATCAAGTGAAATACTCCTAACAGATGATGTAAAAGGAGATCTTGACAACTTTTTTGATTTAGTAGATCAGCTTGGGCAAAAGATTGCGGATAAAATTAATGTAACTTTAAAAGACGTTTCGAAGGAAGAAGTGTCGGAAGCTCCAACGTTGGATGCAATCATGTCGTATTCAGTTGGATTAAGTTATCTTGAAAGAGAAGACTACAAAAATGCATATGATAAATTCGAGGAAGCCTTAAAGTACGATCCCAATTATGAAAAAGCACGCCTGAAAGCTCAAAGCATTGCTCCTTTATTATAGGTAATTAAATAAATCTTCACAACAGGATTTAAAAAATTGAAATCAAGTAAAAGACTTATAAAATTAATAATTATTTTGGCAGTGATTGAATTATTTAATTCATGCGCTACAAATTCAATAATAGATGACCCTGAAATAGCTAAAAATAAAGTCAATGAATGGGTTAATCAGTTAGTCGAGAATCCGAATGATGCAGATGCATTAAAAAATTTAAGCATCTACTATGTACAGACACATCAGCAGGATAAAGCTAAGGGTTATCTTTCTCGAGCATTGCAAGAACTTCCCAATGATCCTGCTTTAACTTTTTATAATGGATTAAACCTGGAATTCTATAACAGATTTGCGGATGCGCTAAAAAACTATTCCCAATATTTAAATGTTCCGGATTCATCACCTTACAAAGAATTAATGGAAGGAAGATATCTTTGGCTGAAACGTCAACAGGCTTTTTCCGATGTTGATTCTCTTGTTAAAAATGAAGGGAGTTTATCTTTGTCCTCCGTATCGGACAGCACGCTTGCAGTATTCCCCCTTATTTATCAAGGTATAAATAAAGATTACTTCCCATTAAGCAGAGGTTTCAGCGAAATGGTAAGCATCGATTTAGCAAAGGTGAAATCTTTAACCGTTTTGGAAAGAATTAGAATTCAAGCCGTGCTTGATGAGCTTAAATTCAGTCAGTCGCCTTTAGTTGATCAAGCAACTGCTCCTAGAGCAGGCAAATTACTAA
>CAZRMA010000191.1:0-7339 GCA_964600655.1 uncultured Ignavibacteriaceae bacterium | reverse complement strand
GTTAAAATAAATGGAAATAATTTAGAAGCCGGAACTTACGGCATTCATACAATTCCAACTGAAAATGAATGGACTTTTTTATTCAGTAATAATACTAAAGTCGGCGACGGCTCGCAGTTTAACGAAAATAATGTTGTGCTTAAAGTAAACGTAAAACCGCAGCCTTCAGAATTTACGGAAAGAATGATATTCACTTTTTCGGATGTAACTAATAATTCATCTCTTGTAAATTTAATTTGGGATAAGCTAAAAGTTTCATTTAAAATTGAAACTGAAACACAAAAATTAACATTGGCAAAAGCAGAAAATATTATCGACTGGTCAACACCAATGCAGGCAGCCGCCTATTGTCTCCAAAATAATGTTGAGCTTGAAAAAGCTATGAACTGGATTAATGCTTCGCAAATTATAAACGATAATTATTGGAACTCAAGAATTAAAGCGCAGCTTCTGGCAAAATCTGGTAAAAAGCAGGAAGCAATTTCCGAAATGGAAAAAGCAATTAATCATGGCAGCGAAATGAAAGATAAACCGTTTGATTTTGATCAGATGAAAAAGTTATTAGCAGAGTGGAAAGGATAATTTTTTAGTCAACGGTTCTCAGTTAGCAGCTATTGAGCCGCACTGCAGCGGCTCAATATTGCTATATTATTTTGTAGGAGCAGCAGGCATACTGGTATTCCACATATTGGTAAATATTTTCCATTCGCCATCTTCCTTTTTCCATACATTTAAGTATTTCCATTTATCAATGTTATTGTCTTTGCCATAACGAAGATAATAAATACCCTCATTTATCAGGTAATCTTCACAACCGTAAAAATCAGTGGTTTCTTCATTAAATTCTTTAATACCGTAATTCACCCATTGTGAATTCCCTGCTGCAATGGCAGTACGTCCAGTTACAACATCGGAATTGGGTGGAAAAACTTTCGCATCATGCGTGAACATGTTATTCAGAAATGTGGCGTCGCCTGTTATATGAGCTTGCGTAATAAAAATATTATTATTAAAGCACCTGGATCAACCAAATCTATTTTAATCGAAATGATATACTGGAAAGAATATTTCCGTTTGAATCTTGAACTTCTACACGCCAATTACCTTTCCAATCAGGCATGATTGTTTTAGCCGACCACGTACGCCACGATTTTGCTTTTATTGGTAAATTAATTTTGGCCATTATATTATCCTGATAAAACCAAACATGGGAAATTTTCGACTTATCTGTTTGACTCTTGAGTTTTGTAAAGCAATATAATTTTCCTGCATCAGCAGTAAAAACGGAATCTGTTCCTATGGGCTGTCTATCTTCCACTGAAGTACAGATAGCGTTATTCTCTACCTCAATTCCCGATGAGTTTTGCGCAAACAACATGCTAGATAATAAAATTAACATGAAAATAAATAAATATGGCTTTCTCACAATTTCACCTCCAATTATTTCCATTTAATAAACGAAATAATTTATTAAATATCAGTAATTATCCTTGTGTCGGGTAATCCAAACAAGCCTTTCTACCAGAAGGGAAACCTGTTTTCCGGGAAGCAGGTATGGTTACTATTAATTATTAAGCTACTCATTTAACGTTTTTCAGTCATTCAATTTTGTTAACTCAACACTCAAATCCCACAAACGTTTTCTTGCATTTTTATCGTAAGCTTGTGGGTCTGCTTTCGCTTCTGACTTTATATTAAAATATTTTCCAGTAACATGGTTTAGCTCAGGTGATGCTGCGAGATATACTTCAGCATCCGCGCCCGTCTCCGGTTTACCCCATGGATTTATATTTGCGTTTCGAACCATATTTGTATCTAAATAAGTTCCAGGATGCAGACTGTTCACTGTAATGTTTTCATCTTTTAGTTTTTCGGCAAGGTCAATTGTGAACATTATTAATGCTAGCTTACTCTGACAGTAAGCCTGTGTTGAATTAAAATTTTTTTCAAGCATTATATCATCAAAATCAACCGGACTTTGACCCGCGGAACTTACATTTACAATTCGTGATGGTGCAGCTTTTTTTAATTCAGGGATAAGTAAATGTGTTAGTAAAAATGGAGCGAGATAATTAACAGCGAAACGTAGTTCATACCCATCTTTGCTGTATCTCCCATCCGCGAATCCTACTCCAGCATTATTAATTAAAACATCGATTACTTTGTATTCACTTTTTATATCCTCTGCAAATTTTCGAACTTCATTTAAGGATGAAAAGTCTGCTGTTACTCCCTCTATCTTTTTATTGCCGGATATTGTTTGTAACTCATTAATAACTTTATTTACTTTTTCTTCATTTCTGCCATGAACTAAGATATGTGCATTCTGTTTTGCTAATTGTAAGGCTGTTAGTTTTCCTATTCCGTCGGTTGAACCTGTCACTAACATAATTTGATCTTTTATTTCTTTCATATCTTTTCTCATTTTATTCTTTTCATTAGCGGTAAAAATCTTCCTTTAGGATAGCTTTCAATTTTATCAAAAGTTTCAAAGCCTTGACTACTATAAAATGACTCTGCATTTGGATCAGCTTCAACAATAACGGGTTTCTCTTTTTTAACAACTTTTTGTAAAGTTTCATTAAGCAAGAATTTACCGTAACCTTTACCAATAAACTCCGGACTTATCCATAAATGTACAATTTCATATTTATCTTCATCTTCTTTAATCGAACAAAAGCCTATTATCAAGTCGACTTCCACTATTTTATAAATAGACTGTTCTGAAAAATCATTTTCTATTAATGTTAATTCGTCTTTCCATTTTTCAATCCATCCTCGTGGATAATTCCAATACATTTTAGATTCGATACTAATTCTGTTGAGAATTTCTTTATCCTTTATTTCTGCAATTTTAATTTTTGCTTTCATTTACAATTTATTACAATGAATTATCTCGGTTCATAAAAATGGAGAACATGGTGTAATATTTACTTTAACTCAAATGCATGTGTAATGTTTCCAACAAAATCCTTATCCCAATATTTTTTGACTTGGCCATCTTCAAGCCAGTAAATCCTCGGCGGAGAATTACCGATTAAATTAAAAAATTCATCTACAGTTATTTTTTGATAAGCAAATTTAGTTTTTGTAATTACATTAAATGAATCCACGGAAATATTGCCCTCTCCAAAAAACAAGGCATAAAATTCAGGAAATTTTTTCACCTTTCTTTGCATCTCACCAATTTCTTTTGCAGCTTCCTGGCAATGATCGCATTCAAGATCGAAAACACCAAGCAGTTTATCCCCTCTTGTGAGATCAACTCTACCTTCATTTTGAAAGTGTGTGTACTTACTAAATTCAAAATTTTTAATTGATCTCATTGGAGATATTATAAACACAATAGATATTACCGCGATAGGGATTATAAATAAAAATGATTTGTTATGATTTAGCTTCTCTGATTTCAAGTAGACATAAATTGTAACAATTAATAAAATAATATTTTTAAATAATGACTGGAGTGGAGACATTTTTATAATATTCCCGAAGCAGCCGCAATTACTCGCATCACCTTTGAACATCAAATAAATTAACTGTCCACTAAAAATTATAATCAGCAATATTGTAATAGGAGCTATTACTTTTTTAATATTAAAGGGTTGAAGAAATAGAAGTCCAATTGATAGTTCAATACCAATAAGAATTCTCGAAAATAAAGCTGCATTTTCCCTAACAGTAAAGATGCCTTGATCAATTAAAGTTATTTCAAACACTCCAATCGACATCAACTTTGAAATTGCTGAAAAAATAAATGTGCCGGCAATAATGAATCTAAATAAGACTAAAAGATTTTTATTGTTCATAGTGATTTTAATATTTCTCTACTTAAAAATTAGTTTGTTTTTGTAATTCTACTATTTAATAAAATCGCATAAACCATTCCTGTATAAAAATTGAGTTTTGCCTTCCTAATTTATCTGAATTAGTAATATTAATCACATCTATATATTGTTAACAAAAAATTAATTTGTGTGAATACTAAGTTTATTTTATATTTCGACCTTTCAAGTTAAATAGTCGAAGAGTTGAGAATATGTCACAAGAAGAAAATATTAAAGAGAAAGAATTAGTTATAACTGAAGCTGCTCGAAAACGATTTGCACATTATGGCTTTTCAAAAGTCACTATGGATGAGATTGCGACTGATGTTGAAATGGGAAAAGCATCACTTTACTATTACTTCCCTACTAAAGAAGAATTATTCAGAGCGGTGTTAGCCCAGGAAATGAATGAACTTAAAAAGAATATTGAAATAATTCTTCAAGAATCAGAAACAGCAACAACAAAACTTCATCAGTATGTCGAACAGAGAATGAATTTCTTTCAAATACTGCTTAACCTTGGGACACTAAGTGTCCATTCGTACTTCGATCCAAAATCTATATTTAAAAAATTATTTATTGATCTTGAAGAAGTTGAGTTGGGCTTGTTAAGAAAAATTTTTGATGAGGGTAAAAAAAATAAAGAATTTGATAAGAAGTTGAACAATGATACAGCAGTAGTATTTCTTCACATCATACAAGGACTTAGATGCAGAGTATTAAAACATTCCAAAGGCCAGGGAATTGATGAGGCAGCCAGAAATGATTTGCAAAAAGAAATGAACCTTGCTACAGAAATTTTTATAAACGGGATCAAAAAAAGATAGTTAAAAGAATTTTTATTTAAAAAAGGAAAAATATTAATGGCAAATAATGAAGAGATAAAAGTTCAAAACAAAAATGGCAATAATGCAATTGTTGATGAACAAATTGATGAAGTACCTTTTTTCAAAAGAAAGAAAATAATTATTCCCTTATTTATAATTTTAATTGCAGCAGCAGCAGCTATTTACTGGTACATTGGACAACTTGGTTATGTAACCACAGATGATGCTTACATTGACGGGAACAAGCTTTCTGTTAGTTCAAAAATTTTGGGAAGAATAACAGAGCTGACAGTAGATGAAGCTGATTCAGTGCGGAAAGGGCAATTGCTTGTTAAGCTTGATTCAAATGACCTTATAGCACAAGCACAGCAGGCAAAAGCAATGCTGGAACTTGACAAGGAAAGTGTATCACTTGCCCAGGTCAACTTGAATAAAGCACAGGATGATTACAACAGAGCAGAAAAACAATATAAAGATCATATCATCCCCAAAGAACAATTTGATCACATGCAGAATGCACTTGAATCTGCAAAAGCTCAATTAAATATTTCAAAAACAAAAATTGGAACAGCTCAAGCTCAATTAAAAGTTATACAAACTCAACTTCAGAATACTTCTATTTATTCGCCAATGGATGGTATTGTTGCAAAACGTTGGACTTTAACCGGTGATGTAGTTGCTCCAGGCCAACCTATATTTACAATTTATGATATTAAAAATGTTTGGGTTACTGCTGATCTTGAAGAAACAAAATTATCTTCTATAAAAGTTGGAGATAAAGCAGAAATTTCGGTAGATGCCTATCCAGACAAAAATTTTGAAGGTAAAATTTATCAGCTTGGGACTAACACAGCGTCACAATTTTCCTTGATTCCACCATCAAATGCAGCTGGAAATTTTACGAAGGTAACCCAGCGTGTACCGATTAAAATTACAATTACTCCGGTGACACAAACCGGCAAACAGGATACGAATGAAAATATAAATTTATTGCCTGGCATGTCTGTTGAAATTAGCATTAAGGTTAAATAATCAATGGCAAAGAAATCAAAAAATGGTAATGCCTTAACCTTAAACAACCTGCATTCACATCCATCATATAAATGGTGGGTGCTTGCAAATGTTATGCTTGGAACTTTTATGGCAGTGCTGGATGTTACTATTGTTAATGTTGGCTTGCCAAAAATGATGGCGGCTTTTGGCACTAGTGTAGATAAAATCGAATGGGTACTCACTGCGTATCTTTTGGTGTTTGCTGTGGTGCTCCCTTCTTCAGGATGGATTGCAGATCATTTTGGTTATAAGCGAACTTATTTTATGGGTTTATTTCTATTTACGCTCGGATCATTGCTGTGCAGTTTATCTCCGAATGAAAATGTACTTATTATAATGCGCGTAATTCAAGGAGCAGGCGCCGGATTTATCATGCCTGTAGGAATGGCAATAGTTACTAGAGAATTTCCACCCGAACAAAGAGGAATGGCTTTAGGATTTTGGGGTGTTGCCGCAGCAGCTTCCATTTCACTCGGACCAATGGTCGGAGGTTATTTGATTGACAGTTTTAGCTGGCATGCCATTTTTGATGTTAATGTTCCGGTCGGCATACTTGCTCTTGTAGCTACTTTAGTAATATTAAGAGAATATAAAACGGAACATGTAAGGTCTTTCGATTTAGTCGGCTTTATTTCGATGACATTATTTTTAGTGTTTCTATTGCTTGCTTTATCAGATGGGAATGCTGACTGGAATACAGGTGGCTGGACATCCTATTTTATATTGTCATGTTTCGCTATTTCTTTTGTAAGCTTTGTAATATTTATGTCGGTTGAGCTTACCGTAAAGCACCCTATAATTGATCTTCGAATTTTAAAGTTCAGAAATTTTGGTCTGGCAAATATTATGATGTTCATATTCGGACTAGCATTTTTTGGAAATTCATTTCTTCTTCCGCTTTATTTACAAAATTCACTTAACTATACGGCGCTGCAAGCCGGGCTTGTATTTTTCCCGGTAGGAATTATTCAAGCTATAATGTCCCCGGTTGCAGGATGGATGACGGATAAATTAAATCCTAAAATTCCAATTTTCATTGGAATTGTACTTACATTTTTCAGCATGTACTTATATAAAGACCTTTCATTAACTACTGAGCATGGTGCAATAATGCTGCCTCTAATTATAAGAGGATTCGGACTTGGATTTATGTTTATTCCATTAAGCACTATTGCTCTTAATGATATTCCAAAGCAAAAGATGGCACAAGCTACGGGATTGTTTAATACTATTAGGCAGGTAGGCGGAAGTTTCGGTGTTGCTATTTTAGGAACGCTTCTAACACGCCGCATAATCTTTCATACTCAAACATTCGGACAAGCTATTGACTCAAATTCAGATGTATTTAAACATACTGTTTATAGTATGAGATATTATATTCAGCAGTCGGTTGGCGGGTCAGGTAATGAATTAATGCTGAAATCGAAAGCATTGATTCTTAAAAATGTTACCGGCCAGGCATTCATACAAGGAATTAACGACGATTTTTTAGTTGGAGCATTAATAACACTCTTTATATTAATTCCATTGGTATTTCTCAAATACCATAAGAGGAAAAACGGAGAAAAAGTTGAACTTATGGACTAATGCAATTTTTATTAACGGAGCATATTACATGAAAATGAAAACTTT
>CAZRMA010000190.1:0-7341 GCA_964600655.1 uncultured Ignavibacteriaceae bacterium | reverse complement strand
ATTTTGCAAGGTTCGGACAATTCGTTCTCGAAGACGGACGCATTAACGGGGAATCTATTGTTCCCAAGGATTGGTTTAAAACAGCAACCAGTATACAGGTGCCGCTTTGGCCCGGTGGCGGCTATGGATTCGGATGGTGGATTTTTAATGGCAGTAGTTTCGAGGCACTAGGGATTTATGGCCAGATGATCCATATCGACCCTGCAAGGCGACTGGTGATTGCGATAAATAGTGCATGGCCTGAAGCTGAAAGTAACGAGCGGCATTTAGCTGTCGCCAATTTTCTGAAATCTATTGAGAGCGAAATTGACAAAGAGGGGAAAGACACCCAGACTGACAAAGTTCACTGATCTATGTGCAACATCTTTACAGACAAGCGAGAAAACGAAGCAGAGATTACGTATTGGATTGACAAAAAATTTTGGGGACAGGGAATTGCCACAACTGCACTTAAAGAGCTTTTGAAAATTGAACAAGTCAGGCCAATTTATGGACGTGTTGCATTTGACAATTATGGCTCTCAAAAAGTTTTGGAGAAATGCGGTTTTGTAAAAATCGGAAAGGATAAAGGATTTGCTAATGCCCGACAAGCAGAGATTGAAGAATATATTTATAAACTTTCAGACCAATAATAAAACCAACGAACTGCTAACATCGATTTGGCAATATGGCGGCTGATATGCTTCTTTGAAACTTTTGTTCCAAATTCAAGATTAGGAATTCTAATGAACTTTAGCGCTAAAAATCCGCCACATGGCTAAGCCGAAAACAGTTGGCGGTAATTTGAGAAATGGTACAAATTAATAAATCTATAATAAGATGAAATGCAGAAGAATTACACCAGATTTAAATTCAAATAAAATAGAAGAAAGCAAGAAATTTTATTCCAACTTTGTTGGGTTGAAATTGGCAATGGACATGGGCTGGATATTGACATTTATTTCTGAATCAAATCCAACAGCTCAAATCAATTTATTGCGTTCAGACAAACGAGAGATAGACAACTCAAATGTTATGATAAGCATTGAGTCGTCAGATGTTGACGCATTGTACAAAAAAGCACTTGACCAAAATATAGAAATTATATATCCATTAAAAGTTGAAGATTGGGGAGTTAAAAGATTTTTTGTCAAAGATCCAAATGGCGTTACTGTGAATATAATGTGCCATATTGATATGGCTAAAGAGACAGAAAGTTTAGTTAAAGAATGATTTGATAAATGAGAGAGAGGCGATTTTCTTAATTTACCAATTTCTGATAATTTCAAACACAAAAGGACAATCTGATTTATAAAATCCTCTCGTACTGCAATATAAGTGAAATACGTGAAGAACGAAAATTAATAAAACTATCGCCAACAATGGCTGTACGTAATGTAAACTGAAGTGCTTCTTTAAAACTTTTGTGCTAAATTAAATCTCGATAACTACCGGGAGAATTCTAATGAACTTTGGTGCTAAAAATCTACCACATCGCTAAGCCGAAAAACAAGACACATATGAAAAAGATAATTATTGTTGCATTTTTAATTTTTTCAAATTTCATTCATAGTCAAACTGACAAAATTTCTATTGATTATTTTGGTCAGATACTTCCGGATACAATACCTGTGATTTTTGCTCCCGGAATTATATGTCTTGACAATAGATTTGAAGCACGTGGGGCATTTTCTCCGGATGGGAAGTCTTTTTACTTTACAATTACAAATGAAGATTTTACTTCTCAAAAAATACTTTTCTGTGAGTATCTAAATAATAGTTGGACTAAACCGGATACAGCAAGTTTTTCTAAAGCCTTCAATAATCATGAACCATTTATTTCATTTGATGGTCAAAAACTATTCTTTACCTCCGACAGAGATAAACAAACTAAAGAGAATACACGAGATTTGTTTTTTGTAAACAAATTGAGAAACGGATGGTCTGAACCTGTTAAATTGGATACTCCAATAAATTCGGGTTATACAGAATATTATTTCAGTCAATCGAAAAATGGAACTATTTACTTTGCCTCGAATAGGCCTGGTGGTAATGCAGTATTTGATATTTATTTTATAAAACCAGAAAACGGGAAATATGTTAAATTAAATAATATAGGAAGTCCAATAAATTTCGGTTATGCTGCAGACCCATGTATTGCACCCGATGAAAGTTATATGATATTCACATCAGCGCGAAAAGCTGATGCTGATAATGTTGATTTGTACATTAGTTTCAATAATAACGGGATATGGAGTGAACCTGTAAAAATGGAAAATCAAATTAACACAAAAGCAAATGAATATAGTCCATTTCTCTCACCAGATGGTAAATACTTATTTTTTGTCAGGCATGATGGACAAAAAGGGGATATCTATTGGATAAGTACAAGCATAATAAGTAAATATAAAAGATAGATTAAACATACTTTAGCCAACCCACAATATAAAACGTTAGAAGCAGGTCGGAATATGTCTTGCGTAGTTTATTTCAAAGGAATGCTTGATACGTTTTATAAAAAAATTGTGAATAAAAATTCGTATCCGAGTAGATAATATCAACCTGTTTTATTTCCGTCAGCTCTTAATTTAACATTAGGTTATTGAATAATAATGCCTGCCATTTTAATCGATCGCTATTTGAAAATAATTATAAAAATTCCATACTCATTCCATAAATAACCAAGCTGGTTTGCACATATAAGCATTAATATTTTATTCTTCATGTTTATAATTGTTTCAATCAAAAATTTCAGATTTTTTCATTCCACTAATCGCATTTCTCCTACTGATTAGAAAAAATATAAAATGAATTAAAATTCCAATCCCCCAAAAAATAACCATCAGGTGAACATTCTTAATATTTTCGAGTGCGGAATTAAATTTGAATAAAAACCAAAGTTCTGTTATAGATGCACAAATCAAATATGTTGTGAGGTGAAACCTAAATCCTATATCATATATGCGAAGAGATTCGTTATCTTTTTTACCAAAGATCCATCCTATTGAGAAAATTAATGCTCCATATATGACAGCTATTATCCAAATTTCTGAAAACATATGAAGAGTAAGCAAAGAACTTAAGCCATATCGGAACATTATTGTGAATATTGCTAAAAAAACTGCAAAACGAAGTTGATTAATTGTAAATAATTTCATGTTCGTTCCTCCTTATTTAGTAAGTTCTTTATATTCTGATTAAAGAATAAATTTATATTTCGAGCAATAAATTGATTTAGCAATTCATTACCTAGTTCAGTAAGAAAATAGTATTTGCGTTCAGGGCCCTTATTTCCTTTACCGGTTTCATGATCAACCACTCCTATATGTTGATACTTTCGGAGATTGCGATATAGGCTTTGATCTTCACAAGACATGGTTTTATTCGATTGTTCTTCAACAAAGGTTTTTATTTCATCGACATACTTTTTGCCATCTTTAAGCGATAAAAATATCCAAAGAGTAAGTTGGCCTTTTTTATAGGTTTCTTCCCATGCTGATAATAACTCTGATAATTGATTATTTTTATTCATGTTTTAAACTTCTTGTATTAAACAACTTGTACTATACTAATATAATAAATAAAAAATTAATAAAACAAATAAATTGCAAAAAATAATTTGATAACTAATACAAGCAACTAACCATACTATCAACCGATTTAAGTCATATAAATGAATATAAAGAACCAACTTAGACAATAATGATTTAGTTGAACTTGTAAAACATCCGGATGCCGACTTAGCGCAAAGAGACGGGAGATACCATTCTTTCTATGCTCATTACAATAAAATTGAAAAATAAAGTATACTGTTGTCGCTTATGAAAATGATATTCCTATAGCCTGCGGTGCTTTAAAAGAATATGAGCCAAACACAATGGAAGTAAAGCGGATGTACACGTTGCTTGAAAGTAGAAGAAATGGAATTGCTACAAATATTCTAATTGAATTGGAAAATTAGGCGGCTGAATAATCTTAAAATAAGTGTATTTTAGAAACCGGGAAAAAACAGCCCAAACCAATCTGTCTATACACAAAGAATGGATACAAACTAATTCCAAATTACGGACAATATGTTAACATTAATTACAGAGTGTGCTTAGAAAAAATTGTGAATGAAAAATTAAACGAATAGCTATTTTATAAAAATGTGTGTAGAGAATTAAATTTTAAATTATTATTATTGCTGTAAATAATAAGTTGTCGGCAAGGCTTAACAATTGCACAACCGGACATTTGTAAATAAAAGAACACTTTATAAAAAATGGAAAATAAAATGCAGTTATCAGCAAAACAATGTGAAGAACTAATCAGTGTATTGAAAGCTCGTTTTGAGAAAAATCAGAACCATCATAAAGGTCTTGAATGGGCTAAAGTGTCGGCAAAGCTGGAAGCTAATGCTAAAAAACTATGGTCTTTGAATGAGATGGAAAAAACTGGTGGTGAGCCGGATGTTGTTGGCTATGATAAAAAGACAGGTGAATACATTTTTTATGATTGTTCAGAGGAAAGTCCTAAGGGTCGCAGAAGTCTTTGTTACGACCGTAAGGCGCTCGAGTCAAGAAAAGAACACAAACCAAAAAATAACGCTATTGATGTGGTTGCTGCCATGGGCATAGAACTTTTAACGGAAGAACAATATCGGGAGCTGCAAAAACTTGGAAACTTCGACTTGAAAACATCGAGCTGGGTGAAAACACCTCCTGAGATTAGAAAACTCGGAGGGGCAATCTTTTGTGATCGCCGCTACGACACTGTTTTTGTGTATCACAACGGCGCAGAATCTTACTATGCTGCGAGAGGATTTCGAGGCTCGCTAAGGATCTAAATGTACACGGACAGCTAAACCTGCCTATCACCGGCAGGTTTGAATTTGAAAATGGATTACCTGATAAAAAAATAAGGAGAAGATTAAAACCAACTCAGACAATAAAGATTTTATAGGACTCGTAAAACATCCTGATGCCGAATTAGCTGAAATAGGTGGAAGCGAACATTCTTTTTATGTCCAGTAAAATGATATACAAGTGCTGCATTTATAATAATCTTTAATGATTAAAGAATAATAAATTAGCTTCATCATATTCGAATCATTCTAAATGAAAAAAAATACCATTTTATTAACTTGTACAATTTTATTGATTATTATTTCCGGCAATCTACATGCCCAAAAGGTGCAGCATAAATTTAGTTACCACTCCGAAACAGCAAGATCGGTTTCCGTTGCCGGAAGTTTTAATAATTGGTCGCCTTATGCACTGCCAATGAAAAAAGGCACAAATAATATTTGGAGAGCAATTTTAGAAACGGATCCAAATTATTATTATTACAAATTTATAGTCGATGGAGTTTGGATTCCCGATCCAAATAATCCTTTGAAAATTAATGACGGTGGAACAAATTTTAATTCAATTGTAAAAATTGGAAATCCGCCTACTCCCAAAAGAAAAACAAACAGCGAACCTTTTCCTAAAAATGAACTTCCGGAACCGGTATTGAGCTCTTCCCCGGAATTCGTTGAATTGTATTATGCTGCATGGAAAATGGCCTGGCAAAAAATAGAAACCGGGACTCATGAAAATGGTTTTTCAGAAAAATATATGGACGAAGGTTTTAATGAATTGATTTATCAGTGGGATATGTGTTTCATAACCAGCTTTGGAATTTATGGCAGAAATGTTTTTCCTGTTATGCCTTCGATTGATAATTTTTATAGTAAGCAAAGAGAAGACGGATATATACAAAGAGTGTATTGGGAAACGAACGGAAAAATTGCCAATGAACCGACAGCAGATGAACCCATGGTTAATCCTCCGCTTTTTGCCTGGCTTGAATGGCGTTATTATAAAATTTCAGGAGACAACAGCCGCCTAAAAAAGGTTCTCCCGGTTTTAGTTAACTATTTCAATTGGATTGAAAAAAATTGCCGGACAAAAAAAGGAAAAGGATTATATTACACTTCAAGGTTGGGAAGTGGAATGGACAATACTCCACGCAAAGACGTTGGTAAAGCAGCCTGGATTGACTTTTCATCACAACAAGCATTAGCTGCTTTGTACATAAATAAAATTGCCGAAAAAACAGGAAATAAAAAAATAGAAAAGGAATTTGCAGAACATTATGCGCATATTAAAAATTTGATTAATAAACTTTTGTGGGATAATAAAACCGGTTTTTATTATGATTTAACCGAACATGATTCGTTAAGTCATACTATTCACGTAGGTGCCTTCTGGACACTCTTATCGGAGATTGCCCCGAAGCAATACTTAAAATTATTGCTTAACCATCTTAAAAATCCAAATGAATTTTGGAGAAAACATTTAATCCCAACATTAGCTGCAAATCAACCTGAGTATGATAGCAGCGGGCATTATTGGCTGGGAAGTATTTGGGCACCGACTGATTATATGGTCATTCAAGGTCTGAAAAAATATAATCAAAATTCTCTTGCCGATTCTATTGCATCGAATTTTTTGAGTGATGTATCAAACATCTATTTTTACTTTAAACCGGAAACTGAAAAGATTGCATTCGAAGAACGGTATAATGATGATTATAAAACTATTTGGGAATGTTATTCACCCGATTTTGAAAGGCCTGCTACACGATGGGATAATACGTTTTATTCACGCCAGGATTTCGTAGGCTGGTCCGGGATAGCTCCTATTTCATTATTAATTGAAAATGTATTAGGGCTTGAAATACTTGGTTATAAAAATCTTATCCGCTGGACTTTAAAACGAAACGACACTTTTGGTATAAAAAATATTCAGCTTATAAATCAAAAGGTTTCGCTGATTTGTGAGCCTCACGGCACAAAACAAAAAGTTACTATTAATTGTGAACATCCCTTTAGTCTGGAAATTATAAGAGGAAAAGTCAAGAAGGATTTTAAAATCTCGAAGAAAAATGAAATATTTATTTTTTAAATTATTAAACAGCTAACTCTCTTAAATATCTTTATAATGAATGATAAAATTACTAAGAACCAACTCCGACAACCCGGATTTTATTAATCTTGTAAAACAACTCGACGCATACTTAGTAGAAAAAGATGGGAGCGAGCATTCTTTTTATGCTCAATACAATAAAATTGATAAGATAAAACATACAATAGTTGCTTATGAGAATGATATCGCCTTAGGCTGCGGAGCAATAAAAGAATATGAACCCGGCACAATGGAAGTAAAGCGAATGCACACTTTACCGGAAAGCAGAGGAAAAGGAATTGCTACCAAAGTATTAATTGAATTAGAAAACTGGGCTTCGGAATTGTTTTATTAAAAATTTGTTTTTTAAAAATTATTTAGTAAGAGTTAAGGTATTAAGTTTTTTGAAATTTATGGATCTATTATCATT